>JAOXRY010000245.1 GCA_025800305.1 Campylobacterales bacterium
AACTTCAAATCAAAACAATACGAAATCCCATCAGATCTAGAAAGTGCCTTAGGAAAAAATAGAGCAATTTTGAGACCTCACTTAGCAGTTTTACTCTCTTTTTCAAAGATCTTCTTAAAAGGTATTATCCTAGAAGATAAAGAATTTTTACAATCAGAAATGGCTCATAACTTCTTATTTAGATACTTTCCAAAATCATTTGATACCCTCTATTCTGATGAAGTAGTATCCCATCCTCTTAAAGATGAAATTATTGCAACTATGATTGGAAATAAGATCATAAACGCCTCAGGAAGCAGTTTTATCTATGACTATTCAACTCTTGGCCATGAGAGATTTATGGTAAAAATCAAGTCTTTTCTTGTTTTAAATAGTATTATTTCTGCCAATGATCTAAGACATGAGATTTATAGAGAAGACTACTCCTTAACAACAAAAAAACAGTATGAACTGATTTTGAATCTTGAAAGCACACTGGAATTTCTTGTAACATGGGTTCTTAACCATGGA
>JAOXRY010000257.1 GCA_025800305.1 Campylobacterales bacterium
GCTTCACTTGGATTTTGAAAGTAGACAAATAACACAAGAACAACAATAAAAAAATTTAACAAAAAGAGTTGTTTAACTATTTGCAAAAAATATCTCTTTTCTAAAAAAAGGATTACTCCTAAAGGTAACAAAAAAATCAGTTCTAGAGAGGCAAAGGCGACTATAAAAGAATAGATATAGCTACTTATAAGCTTTAAAGATTCCTTCATTTTCTAACAACAAACTTTAAAAGAGAGAAAATACCAAAAATTAGAACGAATCCTAAAAGAATTTTTTTAAACTCTTGTGATTGCTCCTCTTCTAAATGATTTTTGAGATTTTCTTTTTTTATATTTTCAATTTGGACAATTTCACTAACACGGTGCCCACCTGTTGCATCAACAATAATTTCAATCTCTTTTGTTTTAGGTGTATAAAAATACTTTCCCTCTGTATTTAACTTATCATCAACAACATTCTCACCACCACTTTTAATAAGAACTTGGCAACTATTACAAGGATTACCATTGGCAAAATAGGAGT
The DNA here is from genome assembly GCA_025800305.1 of Campylobacterales bacterium. Lineage (GTDB taxonomy): Bacteria > Campylobacterota > Campylobacteria > Campylobacterales > SZUA-545 > JAOXRY01. Next base: position 523 of record JAOXRY010000257.1, read on the forward strand.
AGATCTCTAAACTCCCCTCCTCTTCTGTAATAAAAAGATTGATTTTATGACCAAATGAAAAGGTAAGAAGTAGAAAAAATAAAACGATGTATTTCAAATCAAGCCTCTAATATTTTTGGGTATGTTTTTTTAATAAATAGAAGTAAAAACATACTAACAATACCTTCTACAATCATGGTAATAATATTTACAGAAAATATAGTTATTGCAGCGTAATTATACTCTTCTTTGGAAAAATACAAGATCCCTGTTAAAAATAGAGTCGCCAAAAAAGTTCCTAAAAATCCGACTAGAAAAAACTTCAACTTATCATGAAGTTTTGAAGCTAGTTTACTATGGTAAAAATAGTGAATTATTACAGCAGGAGTTGCCATAATGAAAAGATTAACTCCTATACTAGCAATCCCACCGTACCCCAGCAATAAAGCTTGAAGTAAAAGAGCCACAAATATAGCAATAAAACTACTCCAAGAGATTAAAATTCCTATTACACCAAGAAGAATAAGATGGATTTGAGTCACTCCAAAAGGAATATGGATAAAAGAAGCAATAAAAAATATTGCACTGGCAACTGATGTTAGAGATATATCTTCATTTTTAAGATCTTTAACAGCTTTTGCCAAAGCAACTAATGAAAAAGCAGAGACTACTACTGTAGTCTCCAGAGTTAGAACACCATCGGATATGTGCATTTTTTAGTAAGCCTTAATCCACATTAAAGCACCATTTTCAATAGGATATTTTTTTCCTTTGTGCTTTAAAGAACCCTCTTCAATCAAAGCGGCAAATCCCCACCAGCCTTTGTGATTCATTGTAAAAGTAAATACTCCATTACTATCTGTTTTTACAACTTGAGTAATGTGGGCATCTGTTGGGGCTTTTAAACCAAACTCATTGTAAAGTTCCACTTCTACTTCAACACCAGAAGCTGGTTTACCATTGTGTAAAACCTTTCCAGAAAAAGAGTTTCCACTGAACAATCCAAAAGGCTTTATAAGAGGAATAATCTCATATTTTAATCCTAAAGGCTCATCCCATCCATCTTCCATACCAAAAGTACTTACAATGACTTTTGGGACATGGGAAATAAATTTTCCTTCTGCTGGTTCAAAGTATGGTTGAGGTTCAACAAAGAATTTATACACACCAGGTTTTTTAACTTTGTATGAACTTTTCCAAGATTTATGATTGAACTTTTTTGTTTGAGTTAGAGACAAAGAGTTCTTTTTATTTTCTAGATAAATCTTTGGTTTCTCCATTGTCATACCAGTTTGTTCAAACGGGTGGATAAAAGAGATATCAAAATTCATCTTTGCTTCTTTTTTACTGCCAACATTATCTGTACTTGGCAAAAATGTTAAAAAGTGAGCATTTGCAGAAATTGCTAGACCTAAAGTCATAAGAGCAAATCTTTTCATTTTTTTCCTTCAAAGTTGAGATAGAACTGGTAGGAGCCAGTAGGTGAAATTATATATATCTACTTTTAAAAAGTTATAAAAAAAACCTTGACTTATGTATTTTTAGGACTAAAAATGAATATATATTCATTTTAGATTTTATAAACGATTAGTACAGATCCAAAAACAAAACTACCTATAGCCAACTCCTTTTCCCCTGTAATCGCCAACAATATTCCCCCTAATACAAAAAGAAATCCTACAACCAATCCTTTAGCATACGTCCTTGACTCTTTTACCATCCACTCTAACTGAGACGGATTGATAACAACATTAAGTTCCCCATTACTCATCTGGTTTATTGTGTGTTTAAAGTTTTTAATAAGAAATGGGATCTCTTTTATTTCATCTACAATAATTTCAAAAATAGAGTCTTTATTGCCAATGGCTCTTGGGATATTCTCTTGTAGAATTGGCAAGATGTCTTTTACTCCATTGAAATTTTTTATATAGGTTGTTCCTAAGCCTTCTATAATTGCACTTACCCTTAGGATATAGATAGCTTCTTGGGGGAGTTTAAAAGGAAGATCTCTTGTTGATTCTAGAACATCAAAAACTAATTTTTGCATACTTTGTGCATCAAGGCTCTCATTTCCAAAGATCTCAAACATTCTTTCTGTAAATTGTGCCAATTCACTTTCAGGGGCTTCATATGCTATTGTTCCTAGCTTTTTACTGGCAGATATATAACTATCATAATCTTTTTCATTGGCTGCTTTTAAAAGTTCAATTATTGCCACTCTTATTTGTGAGGGAACTTTTTTCACCATCCCAAAATCTAAAAATACAAGATCTCCTCTTTTAGTAACTAAGATATTTCCAGGATGAGGATCAGCGTGGAAATAGCCATTAATTAACATCTGCTCCACATAAAAGTCCACTAAGTTTTTAATCAAAGGTCTAAAGTCTATATTGTGACTTTTTAATTTTTCCTTCTCATCAAAACGAAATCCTTCAATATAGTTTAAAACCAAAGCATCGCAGGAGGAGAGTTCATCATAAGAAAAAGGAAAAACAATGCCACTATCTTTATAGATTGAACTAAACCTTTTAAGATTCTCTCTTTCAATACTTAGATCTACCTCTTCTAATATCATCTTGGAAAACTCTTGAATAACAGCTTCTATTGAGTTTTTTGTGTAGTAAGAAAAGAGAGGTTTAAAAAGCTTGTTAAAAAAATTCAAGATCTTAATATCTGCTTTTACTCTTTTTTCAATACCGTTTCTTCGTAGCTTTACAGCAACTACATCTTTGTTTTTTAAAACAGCTTTATGAACTTGCCCAATAGAAGCACTGGCAATTGGCTTTTTATCAAAGAATTCAAACTCATATGCTTTGAAAGCTCTATTGTAGACCTTTTGAAAATCTTTCTCTTTCATAGCTGGAAGAGAGTCGTGAAGATCTCGAAGTTCTTCTAAATAGTCTTCAGAGAAAAAGTCTGCTCTTGTTGCTAAAACTTGGGCTAACTTTATAAAACTAGCTCCAAGATCTGTAATTGTGTCTTTTAGTTTTTTAGGAGAGAGAGGCTTTAGGATAAGCCTCTCTCTTCTTTTAATTACAAGAAAAAGAGTATGAAGAAGTCTAAAAATTCTCCATACTCTTAAAAGGCTAAAGTGACTATTTATCACTGAGATCTTTCTTTAGCTTCTCCAGATCTTCTTTTGTTGCTAAACCTAACTCATTAATAGCTTCTTTTAGCTGTTCTTTAATTAAGTTTTTAAAGTTTTTCTCCTCCTCTTTTCCTTTAGAACTTGCTTTTTCAAGAAGCTCTTTGGCATCTGTATTGGAGATTACACCTTTCTCTTTTAACTTTTCTAACTCTTGTTCAACTTTCTCTTTTGCTAGAAAAGCACTTCCTAATCCTAAATAAAATAGTTTATCAACCATAGCTAACTCCTTTTTTGTTAATCATAACCTTAAAAAAATTCTATTTGTATAGCTAAAATGTTATTTCAATTTTCTTTAGAATCTTATTATAAAGACTGCTCCTTCATCACTATTGTGAACAGTTACATCACCTTTCATGTCTTTAATAATCATATCAACCATATAAAGCCCTATTCCTGTCCCTTTCTCACCTTTTGTTGTAAAGTTGTACTTAAATATATTATATATAACTTCATCAGGTATTCCTCCTCCATTGTCTGAGATCTTAATCTCTCTATTTTCTGAGGAAATTTCAATGGAAATTTTTCTATCTTTGTCTCGATTTTCAACAAGAGCATCTTTAGAGTTTATTACCAAGTTCATTATTACTTGCTGTAGTTCTGTATCAATACCGTAAATGTAAAAGTCATCTCCAGCTATATCCAATGTTACATCACTATTTTTCAAATTTGAGGAGATAATTTCAGTAATTATTTGGATTGATTTCCTTACTGAAAAATCTCTTTTCATTTTATTTGGATTAAAATAATTTCTAAAAGTATCTACAGTAGAAGAGAGAAATCTCACTCTATTCATAACCATTTTCTGAACATCTTGCAATTCATCACTAAGGTTTTCTATTTCTGCCATTGAATCAATCATAATATGAATTCCACTTAGAGGTTGTTTCAATTGATGAGCAATAATTCCAACCATCTGTCCCATAGTCTCCATTTTTGATTTTTCTAATATAATTTTGTCTTTTTCCCTTAGATCTAAAACCGCTTTTTTCACTTCCTCTTGAAGGTTTTCATTAAGTTCATCTAACTCTTTGGTTCGCTCTTGAACTTTCAATTCTAAATTATCAAATTGCTCTTGTAATATCACAAGCATACGATTAAACTCATCTGACAAAATACCAATTTCATCATCTCTTTTAATATCACTTCGTACTTGTAAGTCTCCTCTTCTTACAGCTAATGCCATTTGTGAAAGTTGATTGATTGGCATTGTTATTTTTTTAAAATAAAAATAGATAATCATCAAAGCAATAAGAAAGAGAATAGAAACTACAACTAAGATAGAGTTACCAACATTAGAGGCACTCTCTTCTAGATCATCAAGATAAACAGTAGCAACAACAAATAAATCATTTTCTGGAATATATTTAATCCAAGATCTCTTTTTATAAATAAAGCTGTTTAAATCCTCTGGCTTATTCCAAACATAGTCCATTTCAACATACTTTTTAGACTTTGATTTTTTTAATTCATTGAAAAAATATTTTTCAGTATTTGGAACTTTAAGAGATTTAAGTTGATTTCCTACCAAAGAGTAATCAGGATGGTTTATCATTACACCATCCCCTGAAGCAATATAAAAATATCCACTTTTTTTAAATGTAGTTCCTTTTAAAAATAATTCTAGTTGTTGAGTTAATTTTTTATTCAGATCCTTCTTTAACTTTTGAAGTTCGTCAATATATATACCTGTACCAATATAAAGATTGAAATATGGTGTTTTCTTTATATATCCTATCTTTTCAAAGACTCCTTTTTTCCCTATTTTCTTCCACCAATACCTTGTAAAGCCATCTCCATACTCATCTGCTTTTTTCGCCATTTCAACTGCAAAATATTTTCCCTTTGCCCCTTTAATATGATTAAAATCAAGACCTATGAACTTTTTCATTCCATGGGAGGTTAGTACTAGTTCTTCATTAGTTGAATAAAGATAATTATTGTTACCATAACGAATTTCGCTTAACTCTTTTAATGCTCTTTTTCTTCCTTGTTCAAATGTTATTTTTCCATCAGTAGCTCTTGTATGATAATACTTAAGAATAGACTCACCTAAAATTGTAATATCTTTTAATTCTTGTTTTTTTTGTGAAAGGATGTAGTCTTGATTAATTTTAAGTTGACTATAGTGATGTTCTACAACAGAAGAGACACTATCCAAAATTTGAATACTATTTTTTTTCACCTCTTCTAAAGCTTGTTTTTTCAAAGTAGGTACTATTAAAAAAACAGTTGCCAACCAAATTCCTAAGCCAATTAACACTACTACAAGAAAAATTTTTTGAAAGATTGATAACTTAAACAAAATATCTCCATAATAAATAATGGAGATATTATACTATATAAAAGTAATTAATTAATCATTTGAATTAATAATTTTTATTTAAATCTCCCCACCAAGTTTAGCAAAAAGAAATAATTGGGCGATAGATACTGCTCTATCTCCAAGCTTTTCCAATTTTCTAACAGCTGTTAAAATTTGAAAATAATCGTGTGCAGAATCCACATCACTTTGACTTAATTGAAATAGGCTTTTTTCCAAAACTTCATAAAGATCATCAGTTTTACTTTCATTTACAGAAACAGAAGTAAACTTCATAGAGATCTCTTCTTCTTCCTTGAAATTAATCATCTCTAATGCTGTTTGTAATGCTCCTATGGTTGCTCTATGCAGAGGAACTGTATGTTGAAATACAACTTCAAGATCTACTTCACTATCAAAATGCTTTGAAAATAATTTAATATAGTTTTTTGTATTTGATGCTGCTCTTGTTAACTCATTGGTAATTTTAAAAAATGAGACTAAACATCTCAATTCATTGGCTTCTGGGGAAAATAGTGCTAAAGTTGTTAGAACTTGATTATCGATATCATGTGCTTTTTTACTAACATCACAAAGTTCTTCTTTTGCTTTTTTGAACATAGCAACATCTCTTTTTTCTAACGCCTCTAAAGCTTTAGCATTGGCATTTAAGATACACCCACCAATAGCTTGAATATCTGCTTTGATTCCCGCTTTTTTCTCTTCGTAATTAGCTAACATTAACCAAATCTCCCTGTAATATAATCTTCTGTTTTCTTCTCTTTTGGATTAACAAAGATATTCTCTGTAATATCATACTCAATCAAATCTCCAAGGTGGAAGAAAGCTGTATAATCAGCGACCCTACCAGCTTGTTGCATATTGTGTGTTACTGTGATAATTGTGTATTTCTCTTTTAATTCAAGCATAAGTGCTTCAATCTTCTCTGTTGAGATTGGATCTAACGCTGATGTTGGCTCATCCATAAGAACGATATCAGGTTTAACAGCAATTGTCCTTGCAATACAAAGTCTTTGTTGTTGACCTCCTGAAAGTCCTGTTCCTGGCTGAGCAAGAATATCTTTTACCTCGTCCCAAATACCAGCACCTCTTAGTGACTCTTCAACTAAATCATCACAATCACTTCCCTTTTTTACAATTCCATGCTTTAATGGGGCATATGCAACATTGTCATAGATTGATTTTGGAAATGGGTTAGGCTGTTGAAAAACCATACCAACTTTTTTTCTTACACTTACTTCATCAACATTTTTGTCATAAATATTTTGACCTTCAATAATAACCTCACCTTTGATTCTTGCACTGGAAACAAGGTCATTCATCCTATTTAAACATCTTAAGAATGTCGACTTTCCACAACCAGATGGACCAATTAAAGCTGTAATTTGATTTTCATATAGATCTAAGTTTAAATCATGAAGAGCGTGTTTATCTCCATACCAAAGGTTTAGATCTTTTACATTAATTTTTGTTTTCTTTTCC
>JAOXRY010000027.1 GCA_025800305.1 Campylobacterales bacterium
ATGAAGTTTCTCAAACTAATAGAACCTTTTATATCACTCTCATCTAAAATTTCTTTATCTTTAAGCTTTGATATCTGCTCAGCTATTGCTACACAATGCATTAAAATAGCAGGTCGTCCCATTCTTTTATTTTCCAATGCATTTATAATGCCATTCATCTCTTCTACAATTTCTTCAATCATTGTGATTTTGTCTAGAACTAGTTCTAGTCTTTGTCTATCTCGACTATGCATAAATTGCCTCTGACAAAACAGATTCTTTTATCGGTGAGTTACTGTTCTTATCAAAAATATCTACATTTTTGGAAAATTTACTAGAAATAGAATTTCGTATATTTTCGTCCATATATACAAAAGCATTCCACCCAACGAACTTTTTCTTAAATTCATCTGTTGTTTCAAGAATAATATCGATATCACTATCTTTCTCTTCTTCTCCTCTTGCATAACTGCCAAAAAGACCTAAAGATAAGATACCGTCACTTTCTAATTGAGGTTTTAACTCTTTTAGATGGTGTAAAATATCATTCTTATCCACTCATTAATCCTCTAACTTCAATATTTTAATATTTGTATTTGTATAAACACACAGTTCACCAGCAATTTGTAGTGATTCACGTACTAGATCTTCTTCATCCATATCAGCGTGTTTCGCTAAAGCACGTGCCGCAGAAATAGCAAAATTCCCACCACTTCCAATAGAAGCAATCTCGCCATCTTCTGGCTCAACAACATCACCATTTCCTGTAAGAATAAAAATATGCTCTTTATTCAGAACAATCATCATAGCTTCTAGTTGTCTAAGGTACTTATCTTTTCTCCACTCTTTTGAAAACTCAACAGCAGCCTTTAAAAGATCTCCTTTGGTTGTTTCAAGGTGTTTTTCAAACATCTCAAAAAGATTAAAAGCGTCTGCCGTGCTTCCAGCAAATCCACCGATAACTTTTCCGTTACCAAGTTTTCTAATCTTTGTAGCGTTGCCTTTTAAGATCGTGTTTCCAAAACTAACCTGACCATCACCACCAATTACAGCTTTGTTCTTACCTTTATAGGCAAGTATGGTAGTTGCATGTAGATCTTGTTGCATTAGTTTGTACCTTCAACAATTACAGTAACCTCTGGGTGCATACCGTGACCAAGTTTAATTGAAACTGTAAAAGTCCCAGTTTCCTTGATTGGAGTTTTAATCTCAACCATTTTTTTGTCAATTTTGTATCCTAAAGCATTTAAAGCTTCAGCAATATCTTCTTTTTTTACAGCACCAAATAGATGACCATTGTCACCAGCTTTATGTTTGATTTTTACAGATTCGTTTTTTAGCTTTGCAGAAGCTTTTTCCATCTCTTCAAGATGAGCTGCATCTGCTGCTTCTTTTTTCTTTTTGTTTGCTTCATATTGCTTGATTACTTCATTTGTCGCAACCTTCGCAAGACCTTTTCCAACTAGAAAGTTCTGACCATATCCCTCTTTAACTTCTTTAATCTCTCCAGCTTTTCCTAAACTTTTAACGTCTTTGATTAATAAAACTTTCACTATTTACTCCTTATATCTAAACAAATACTCTTAACCACAAGGTTGGTACTCATATATTGATTTTATTCTTGAAAATTTGCTTAATTTTCTATAATATACGCGATTATACCAAAATCTTTTTAGGAAAATATAATGACACCGATGACAACACCAGAGAAAATCACATGGATTAATGAAAAAATTTCGACACTTGTAGACAAAATCCATGAATTAGAAACAAAAAATAGAGATCTCTCAAACATCGCAACAAGCGAATCAGAATCAATGAAAAAAGAGTTAGATTTAGCAAACGAGCAGCTAAAAGCAAAAGATGTAGAAATCGAACTACTAAAAGAAGAACTAGCCAAAAGAGAAGCAGAAATTGATGAAGTAGTTCAGAAAATTGATATGTTATTGGCTGAATAATGTACAAACTAACTTTCTTTGTTCCCAAAAAACAAAAAGAAAAAGTAAAAAAAGCTCTTTTCAAAATTGGAGTAGGGAAGTATAAAAACTATGACAAATGCTCTTTTGAAACAAAAGGAGTAGGGCAGTTTCGACCTTTAGAAAATAGCAAACCTTTTATTGGGAAAAAAGATAAGATTGAGACTGTTGAAGAGTACAAAGTCGAAATGATTTGTAAGGATAAGCTAATTAAAAAAGCTGTGAAAACTTTAAAAAAGGCTCATCCTTATGAGGAGGTTGCTTATGATGTTATTAGATTGGAGGAGTTTTAATTATTTCCAAATTACTTTATTGTTAATTGCATAAATTTTACATTGGTTATTTGGTATATCCATATGTTCACCAATATGTTGTTGACAAGCTTTAAGAGCACATTGTTTTGCTTCTTCTATTGTACTTCCCTTACTACAAATGCCATATACAAAATGACCTACATTCCCATTAACTTTTCCATATGCAAAAACTTTTTCTTTTGATAAGGATTTATATTTTTTTGTAACTTTGCTAAATTTCGAAGGTAGGATTTTCCCTTTAAAATTATTTTGATATCCAAAACCATGATTATTAGTTGTTACACAACCTGTTAGAATAATTGCAAATAGAAAAGCAATTAAATATTTGATTTTCATTTTTTATTCTTTAATTTTTTCTTTGATGCAATTAATAGTATTGTATTGTCATAATTTAAGAACAATAAATGTATTAATTAGCAGAAGCCAATTTATAAAGTGGCTCTTCATGCTTCTCCAACAAAGCCTCAGCCTCAGGAATTAAACTCAATACGTGTTTCGCATATTTTGGATTATAAGGACAATAAATAGGAGCTATTTTTTCTATAAAAGCTTTTGGAGAGTAAGTTTTTTTTCTCCAGCCTTTGTACGGGCTTCTATCTAAAAATGCCCAAAAGCCTTTGATGAATTTTTTGTTGTTATCAAATTTACAGTAGTGCCAAGTGTTGTCACCATCGCCATCACCGTATCTTACTTTGCTTGCATATTTACTCATTGAAGTTCTATATTTTAATCCTGCAAAGTTATTGTGTTTTTTTGCTAGATCTGATTTTCCTCTTCCTGATTCTAGAATCATCATTGCCAAAGTTACTGCTTTTAAACCAGGATATTCGATGTTTGATTTTGCATAGTCTTTTACAAGAGAATCAAAAGTTGCCTCTTTTTTTTGTTGTAGTTGGGGGAATTTATCAAAGGAAAATAGGGAGATTGAAAGAATCAAAACTGTTGCTAAAGATCTAAAAAACATAGTAACTTCCTAAAAATTTTAGTTTTTTTAGCAAATAGAGTTCCTTTTTTTGGTACTATTCTTTTCTATGAATGAATTTAAACTAATCGAAAATTTTCAAGAAATATTATATGAAAAATCACCAAAAAATAACGAGAAAAAAGTTGTAGGAATTGGTGATGATTGTGCTTTGGTAGATCTAAGTAAAAAAACAGTGGTTACTGTAGATTCAATGGTGGAAGATGTTCATTTTAAAAGATGGTATGACCCAAAAGATATTGGATTTAAACTAACTTCTATGAATGCAAGTGATATAGCCTCTTGTGGTGGTGTACCAAAGTATGGAGTTTTATCAATAGAGTTTCCAAAAGATCTAGATAAAGACTGGATGCTAAGGTGTTACAAAGGAATCAAAAAAGGGTGTAAAAAATATGGATTTTCCATTGTTGGTGGAAATACTTCCTCTTCAAATAAAATCTCTTTAAATCTAACACTGTTTGGAGAGACTAAAAAGTTTCTCTCCCGTAGTGGTGCAAAAAAAGGAGATCTCTTGTTTCTTTCTGGAGAGACGGGACTTTCTAAAAGAGGATTGGAGATCTTACTTGAAGATTTACCAATGAATAAAAAGCTTGTAAAAACCCACTTAAATCCAATAGCAAGAACAGATCTTGGAAAGTTTTTAGCCAAATATGGAACTAGTGGAATAGACATTAGTGATGGACTTTTGCAAGATCTTGGGCATATCTGTGAAAAAAGTAAAAAATCCTTTCAAATTTTCTCCAATAAAATACCCATCAATAGACAGCTAAAAAAATCACTAGGGTGTAAGAAAAAAGCTTTGGACTATACATTAAATGGAGGGGAAGATTATCAGATCTTATGTACAATTCCTCCAAAACACAAAGTCAAAGCGAAAAAGCTAGGATTAATAGAAATTGGCTATACTCAAATTGGGAGTGGGATCTTTTTAGATGAAAATAAGGTAAATGATAGTGGTTTTAAACACTTTTAGTGGTAAGTGACCTAAAAATTGCCTATAATACGCCGATGGTTGTAAAGACTTACAAAATATAATGTGGGATTAAATTGTGGCTGAACCAGTAAAGAGACAGAGCTTAAAAAAATTTGACAGAATTCAAGAGGTCAAAACTTATAAAGTTGGAAATGCAATTGCTGAAATTGTAAAAAAAGAGCGTGTTTTTCCAGCAAGTATTGATTTTGATATTCGTCAAGTAAATACTTTTATTAGAGAACCTGGTCAAGATGAGTACAATGCTCTTAATGAAGTCCACTTAAAAAATTTATCTCAAGAGACTTATCTTCTTTCAGAAAGATTAAAAATCACACAAGAGTATGTTGTTAAATTTAAACCAACGAAGCAAGATCCAGATTTCAGACCTGTGATTTCTATTGCTACAGATCCAATGAAATCTATAGCTAAAGCTGTTGTCAAAAGAAATTCAATTTTTAAACCTACAGATGACTTGAAAAAAAGACTTGTAGATTATTTTAATAAGGTAAAAGTTAAAAACCATATGCTGATTGAGGTTAATGACCAAGCAATGTTAAAATCAATTGATACCTTAGTCGCAAAAGTTCAGTCTGGAGGATTGACAGCAGATCTCGTTATATGGTTGGCGAAATGGCCAAAAGCAGTTCCACCAAAAGATGATGCTATAGAACTTTTATATAGAGAAAAAAATAAAAAAAATAAAAAAGATTCAGATAAAGTAGATCATGCTGAGAGAGATTTTATTATTGGGGTTGAAAAAGATGAGATCTTGGTCGTTTACCACAAAGCACGAAACGGTAGACCTGGAAGAAATTTCAGTGGAACGTATATCTCTGTAGAAGAGCCAAAGATCGTTAATCTCCCTCCTTTCGAACCAGATCCAACCTCTATAATTTTAGAGGATAGCCAAGATAAAAAGATCTATAAATCTTCTGCTGATGGTTTTGTCTCTATTGAAATGGGACTTTTAACGGTACAGCAAGAGATGTTACTTAAAAATGTAACGTTAAAAGAGACAGGAAATGTAAGACCTGGACTTGATAGTAAAGTAAAAATAAGAGTAGAGTCCGGTGACCCTGCAGAGGATGCTGTTGGTCCTGATATGATTATTGAAGCAACAGAGATTACAGTTGTTGGTAGTATTGGTTCTGGTGCAGTTCTTAGAGCAAAGAAAATCACCGTAAATGGACAGACACACACAACAACAAAACTCTATGCTGAAGATCTTGAAGTAGGTGTTTTAAAAGGTTACGCTGAGTGTAATATTGGAAATGTTAAGTCTATTGAACAAGGTACAATTTACGGAGATAATGTAAGTATAGAAACTGTAACAGGTGGTGAAATTTATGGTAGAAGAGTTGAGATAAAAGATCTTAGACTTCCAGCAAAAATCTATGCTGCACAGGCTGTACTTATCGAAAATCAAGATTGTGCTGAAAACAAGATATATCTAGATCAAACGGCTATTCTTACTGCTAGAAAAGCTATAAACACCGCGAAACAAGACATAAAAGACTCTAATAACTATATCAAGATAGGAACAGATGAGGTTGTGAAAGTTTCTAAATTTTTGAGAGACAATAAACAGACTTTTGAAAACATAAAAGTTCACATTATGGAGTGTAAACAAAGAGGTGACGCTCCAAAATCAACTTTTGTCAAGATGTTTAAAGATTATCTTGCAAAGATGAAATCATTAGATGAGCTTCATAAAAAATTAGAAGAAGCAGAAGAAAAAATTGAAAAATCCAGAGATTTTTTACAAGATCTTGATGGAGAATTGATGACTGCTTTTGTTTTCAATGAAGGTTTAAAATGGCAAGGAAGAAATGAAATCCATTTTATCTTTCATGGTAAAGTTCTTGATGCTAATAAGGTTATTGATGGTTTTCCAGCTGCTGAAATTGTAGGTGTAAAACTTACTGAAAGAGATGGTTTATCTGCTGTCGTTGGACTAAAAGAGGAATTTCCAAAAATTGATATTTATACAGAACAACCTTTTGATTATAAAAATGATCCTCTAGCAGAAAAAGATGAAGAGGAAAAATCTCAAGAAGAAGATGCTTTAGAGGAAGAACTTCCAGAAGAGTCTTAAAAAGTACACTCCTCATATTTAAAAGGAGTTTTGTAGATACAAGATGAGACGATAGGATCTAGAACTCTTTTTCTAGACACTTCTTTTTGATGGAGATCTTTAAAAGTTAATGTCATCAAAACAAAAACACCCCGCACTTTTTGTTTGATTCTTAATTTACAAGGAAGTTTTTCACATCCTGTGGCATCAACAAAACCAGAGATTGTAACTCTAGTGTCTATCAATTGGCTCCTATTAACAGTTCCCATGAATATTTCTTCAACTTGATCACTATAAGAATATGATAAGATAATGAAACAAAGTATTATAGATCTAATTGTCATGCTGGTATATTAAATAAAAATACCTAAAGACGATGGTAAAACTGAATAAAAATATCTGAGAGAGTGATTTTCATGTCAGAAAGTAACATTAATTTTTACACTGTCATCATAGGAACAGAACTTCTTAATGGAAGAAGAGTGGATTCTCATTTTTCGTTTGTTAATAAGGAACTTCTAAAAAGAGGTCATGAGCAAAAAGCAAACTTTGTTGTAAAGGACATTCCTGAATTTATGACAGACATTTACACCCTCATTAAAAATGATCCTAATAGTGTACTTTTTAGTTTTGGTGGAATTGGATCAACTCCTGATGATTATACAAGAGAGATTGCTTCAAAAGTTTTTAGAGAAAGTCCATTGGAAACCAATCAAGAAGCTTTGGAAATAATTAAAGATATCTTCAAAGAAGAAGCCTATCCTCATAGGGTGAAAATGGCAGAACTCCCAAAGAACTGTGAACTTTTAGCAAATCCTGTCAATAGAATTCCTGCTTTTGGTTTGGATAAAAGGTTTTTCTTTGTTCCTGGTTTTCCAAAAATGGCACAATCTATGATATTAGATATATTAGATAGATACTATCCTCAGGGAAAGAAAAAATTAAGAAAAACCATTAAAGCATTTTGTACAGAAAATATTTTAATTGATTTTATGAAGATGGTTCCTGATAGTGTAGAACTTTCTTCTCTTCCTACAATACCAGTTGATGGGAAGAAAAAAACTGTATTATCTCTTGGAAGTTATGATGAAAAAATTCTAGATGAATGGTTTGAAAAAGCAGTAGACTTTATGAATAGTAAAGAAATTTCCTTTGAGTTTGGTGAGTAATCATGGAATTTAATGTAGAGGTTAAACCAACAAGCTCAGCACACCATATTGTTGTTTCCAAAGCTAGGGTGGCTGTTGTTGATAATCATACTAACATTACCTTTTTAGATCCAGAAGATCTAAGTAAAAATCTTAAATTAGAGCAAGAATTTAATTCTGAAGTTACATATAAACTGACAAGAGGAAACTCCTCTTCTAGCGATGGAAGACTCCTTTGTCTCTATCTAGATACAAAAAAAAGAACATATCTTTGTGTTTTTGATGAAGCTTCAAACAACTATAAGCCAAGGGTGAATTTAGAGTGGAACTTAGGACAAACAGAAGTTTCCATTTTTAGTAAGGACAACTCTTTACTTTTAGTTGGAGGTGCAGATGGGCATATGTGTGTTTACTCGACTTCCAACGGAAAGCTTGTTAATTCTCTACCTAAGATGATGGAATATATCACTTCTGTTGCTATTTCTGGTGATAATAATCTTGTGGCATATACAAGTTTTAAAAAGAAACTGGTGATTTTTGATATGTCAAAAAATTTACCACTAAAAGTAACAAGTTATAGTGAAATTATTTCTGTTGTTGGATTTTTAAATCAGACAAAGTTTTTGATTTATGGTGCAAGAGATAACGCAATTATTCTTTTTGATATTCTAAATGGAAGAACAGTTAGAGAGCTTGGATATACAATAAACTGGCCTGTATTTATGCATATTGATGAGAATGATCAATACGCTCTTATTTCTGACAAAGCTGGATATGTTCATATTATAGACTTAACATCAACAGAAGCTGAACTAGAGCCTTTTTATAACTCTCCTGCAATAGTTGTTGAAATTAAGCCCTTGAAAGATGAGTTTTTATATTTTCTTTTTGATGATGGAAGTGTAAAAGTTATCAATATTTTAGAGGCAAGAAGACATGTTTTAGATGATGCTGCTGGTGGAAGCATTGCTGAAGTTTATAAGGCTATTAGTCAAAATCCTATTTTAAGATTTGGTGTTGAAGAGGTTTTAAGAAAAACAGATGAAGCCTATGAAAAAAGATTAGATTTAGCTATGCACGAAATTGCAAAGAACAATCTTGATACAGCAATGAAAATGATGGGAAAAACTCTTCAGTCTCCTAGTAATAAAGAGAAGTTTGAAGCAATGCTTCAGCATAAAGATAAAGTAATTGGTTTTTGGCAACAAATCACCAGTGGAAACTATGCTTCTGCTTATGAAATGGCAAAAAATAGTGATTTTTATAGAAAGCTTCCTTTTTATGATAAGATGGAAAAAAGATACTCACAAGCTTTTAGTCAAGCCCAACATATTCTTCTTACTTCAAAAAATCTAAAAGAAGCACAAGAAGAACTTTTAGCATTTTCCAAAGTACCTTCCAAGCAAAAAGGTATCAAAGCGATGTTTGCCAATCCAGACAAATTCTCAATGGCAGAAAAAAAGTTTAAAGAGAGAAAATTTGAACATGTAAATAAGCTTATTGTTCAATTTCCTGAACTAAAACAGGCACCTTTTTATCATGAGTATAAAAACCTAATGGATGGTGTTTTATCCAACTTTGTGACAGCTATGAGTCAAGGAATGTATAGTAAAGCTATCGCTGATAAAGAGATCATAGAAAAACATTTTCCTGATGTTGTTGAGAAATTAGGAGATGATTTTGAAAAGTTAAATATTGTTTCAAAGTTTAGTAATGCTGTTAAAGAAAAAAAGTTTGGAGTAGCTATGGATCTTGCTGCTGAGAATACATTTTTGATTGCAGCAGATGACTACAAGATCTTAGACAAAATGGTAGGAAGCCGTATAGATCTTGCCTTGAAAAATGCTTTCGCAAGAAGATTTGCAGAAATGGATAAGATCTTAAGACCTTTTCTTAAAAGCAAATACTCAAGAAGCAGAGCTGTTGGAATCTATAAGATCTTCTATTTGGCACAGATTGATGAACTTGGAAAAAAGATGAATCAAAAGCACTGGAAGCATACATTAAATAGTTATGTACTAAGATTTGGTACAGATCCCGAGATTGAACAACTTGTTAAAAGGTACGATCAAGATAATGTTTATAAAGCCTTTGAAGATTCAGAAAACGGAAACTTTTTAAAATATAAAGCAGTTCCAAATATTGTAACAGGAAAAATAATAGAAGCAAATCTAAAGGCTGCTTCTAAGAAGTAGCCTTTAGATTTTATCAATGTTTTGAATATATTTTTTCAGATCTTCTAGTTTTAAAATTAGAGAAAGAACAAGTGGTTTAGGAGCGAAAGATAAGAGGTTTATTAGTCTCTCCAAATCAGAGTCTCTTTTTTTCTCTGTAAAATTTTCTTTTTCTATTGTTTGAGAATAGATATTTTCTATTTTATTTCTCGAGCCAATTCTATGATTTAAAATCTCTAAATCTTCTTTTGAAGCATATTTTACAACATTATTCAAAAATTCTATTTTCTTCTTTTTATCTGTTAAGAACAACTCTTGTTCTGTGATTTTTAGAGCTTCAGCTATATATGGGATAAGCTCAATTTTAATAGCTATAGATCCATCTAAATATTTATATATTGTTTTTTCAGT
>JAOXRY010000270.1 GCA_025800305.1 Campylobacterales bacterium
CCCATGGCGGAGGTTACTTGGATCCTCAAACAAGACAATATAAACTATTTATTGAAGTAAACAAATATGCGGGATCTTTACTTTCTGGTGAATTTGTTCATGTAACACTTTTGGGGAAGAAGGTTGAAAATAGCTTGAAAATACCAGAAAGTGCTTACACAAGAGAGGGAAAGATTTGGTACGTAGATGAAGAAAATAGATTAGGTAATTTTCAAGGAGAAGTCCTTTTCTTTATGGGTAAAGATTTGATTATCAAAAATCCTGTTTTTAATAAAACATCAAAAAAGATAAATATCGCTGTTAATCCTCTTTCCTCTTTTATCACAGGAAAAACTGTCACTCCTCAAATAAGAAAAAGTAGTCTGTAATGCATGGTTTAACACGGTTTTTTATTCACAATCCTGTCGCTGCTAATTTGATTATGGCTTTTATTTTAATAGCAGGTTATTTCTCTGTAACAAATATTAGAATAGAAGGTTTCCCAAAAATTCCAGCAGATAGTATTTCTATTGAAACTAGTTTTTATGGTGCTTATGCTACTCAAATCGACAAACAGATAACAAGAAAAATAGAACAAGCTTTAGAAGGAACAGATGGGATTAAAAATATTTGGGCAGTTTCCAATGATGGCTACTCCTCAATCACTGTCCAAAAAACAGCAAAATATGACATCCAAAAACTTCTTAACTCAGTTAGAACTAAAGTTGGTGCTTTAGAGTCTCTTCCTAAAAAAGCAGGAAGACCTATAATTAGTGTAGGAGATTTTGATTTTCCAGCCCTTTATATTCAACTTTATGGTAAAAGTGAACAAGAAGCACTACAAAAGCTATTTAAAAAACTTCGTAAAGAACTATTAAGTCAACCAGAGATTTCAAAAGTAAAAACTTGGGGAATGAAATCTTCCGAAATCGCCATAGAGATAGAACCAATTACTCTAGCACAATATGGTCTTAGTATTGAGGATATTGTTGGAAAAATTAGAGAGTCTTCTTTGTTTTTTGAAACAGGTACTCTAAAAACAACAGGTGGAAAAATCTCTTTAAAAGCAGACCAACAAGCGTACTACAAAAGAGATTATGAAGAGATCCCTATCATCAAACTCTCAGATGGAACACAGCTCCTTTTAAAAGATATTGGAAAAGTTCAAGAAAAATATGTTGATGATGGAATAGAGGTAAGATTCAATCAGAGTGATACTATTGGAATGGAGATACTTATTGGAAGAAAAGAGAATCTTCTTAAGATCTCAGAAGCTGTTAAAAGGGTTACAACAAATTTTGAAAAACAGCTCCCGACTAATATAAAACTTGCAGTTTGGGGAGACTCTAGCAACTATATTTCAGAAAGACTAAAACTCTTAAAAGATAATGCTATAGATGGTCTTCTTATAGTTACAATACTTTTAGCCCTTTTTCTCAATGTAAAACTGGCATTTTGGGTAGCTATGGGAATTCCTATATCTATTGCAGGAACTATGGCTGTTATGGGAACATCATGGGTTGACTACTCATTAAACGACATCACAACATTAGGGATGATAATCGCTCTAGGTATATTAGTTGATGACGCGGTTGTTGTAGGAGAAAGCATTTTTGAAGAGAGAAAAAAGACTCCAGATCCTAGGCTAGGAACAGAATTAGGAGTGAACAAAATTGCCACGGCAACAATTTTTGGAGTTTTAACAACAGTTGCTGCATTTGCCCCAATGATGACAATTAATAACTCACTAGGACAAGTTCTTGCCTCTTTTGCTGGAGTAGTGATTTTTGCACTTCTTTTCTCTCTTTTTGAAAGTAAATTTATTCTTCCAGCCCACTTAGCAGAGATCTCTTTGGAAAAGAGTTCAACAAAAGGTGTTTTAAAAATATTAGAAGATTTCTGGTCAAAACTACAAAAAAAAGCAAAAGATGGTTTGGAATCTTTTAAAACAAATACCTATCTTCCAGCTTTAAGATGGTCTTTAAAAAATAGCTATGCTGTACTTATTTTCTTTATTTCCTCTGCTATTTTAGGAATTGGACTTATTGTAAAAGGTCAAATAGCAACAGTTTTCTATCCTGAAGTTCCAGGACAGATGATTACAATCAAGCTTGAAATGGATAAAAGAGCTTCTAAAGATCTATTAAATAAAAATATTCAAAAGATTGAAAAGGTAGCTAAGAGGATTAATGAAAAATATAAAAAAGAACTCCTCCTAGAAAACAAGCCTATCCACCACATTCTTCTGATTGTTACAGGAAGTGAATCTGCAGAAATATACGCAGAACTGACACCATCTAATCAAAGAGAAAACTTAGGAACTATGGAGATTCTCAAGCAATGGCAAAAAGAAGTAGGAGAGCTAGAAGGTGCGATTGCGATAAATTATTCTGGTTCTGAGGACATGGCAGGAGGATTTCAAATAAACCTATATAGTGAAGATAAGCACTCTCTTCACGAATCTTCTAAAAAAATCATAGAGTATTTAGATAAAATTGATGGTGTTTGGAATGTAAGGGACTCTCTTAAAGAAGGTAAACAGCAGATTCAACTACGCCTTAAACCAGAAGCACAATATCTAGGATTTACAACTGAAACATTAGCAGTTCAAATTGGAAACCTTTTTGGTGGTGCTGAAGCACAAAAAATTCAAAGAGACTCTGAAGAGATAAAAGTCATTGTAAAACGAAGTGAAAGTTCAGCAAAAACTTTATCAGATCTTATGAATACAAAGATTAAAAGCCCTCAAGGAAACTGGCACTCACTCCTATCAATAGCCCAAATAAATTCAGGATATGCAACAGATACATTGACAAGAAAAAATGGAAAAACCATCAATACAATTAAAGCTTTTATTGATAAAAGTAGTGTTTCACCATCAGAAGTATCTCAAGGTATATTCCAAGAAATAGCTCCACTTATCAACAGCCAATACCCAGAAGTCACAATAAGTAGTGGTGGTGAGATTGAGGAGATGGAAGAGATGCAGGGACAATTGACACAAGCACTTATAATTGCTGCTATAGTAATCTATATTCTCATAGCAATACCTTTACAATCCTACTGGCAACCTTTCATCATTATGTCAGTAATCCCTTTTGGTTTTGTT
>JAOXRY010000280.1 GCA_025800305.1 Campylobacterales bacterium
CTGTTTCATCATCTGATACTGAGGTGATGATTCTTCCTATTAGGATAGGAAAAGATTTAATAACTGAGTTTCCAAAGTTGAAAATTGGAAGCGGAAGTACCAGTGGAAGTATCGTGACACACTTGCCAGCAGGTGACTATAAATTTAAATACTATGTATTACAAGATAATAAGTTAGTTGGTAGAGGTTTTTATAAATCAGGTAGTAGTGCTCTTACTTTTGAAGATGGAGAGACTGTATCTGTTTCAGGTGTTACAATGAGTAAAAACATTTCATCTGTCCCTTTGTCTAAGTTGGAAAAAATAACTTACACTGAAGGTTGGAACTTGGTAAGTACACCATCTGATATAACTTTAGATCCTTTTGATATATATTTTATGATTGGTGGAGGTGATGATGACAATGGAAATATTAATGCACCATTATCTCGTCTGGTTAAGCTGAATCTAAATGGCTGGAACTATTTTGATTATGGTGACAACTCTAAGCCAGGTTCTAAAATTATGGAGATTTTGCCAAGTGAAGGTTTTTGGTTAAAAGCAACAGGCAGTGCTGAGGTTTCATATCCTTTAACAACTACAGAATCTAAAACTCCAAAAGTTGTATCAGGCTGGAACCTAGTTGGTTTTTCAAAAGATAAAACACCGCAAGATATTGTTACATTGGTAGAGTCTGAAAATAGTGGAAAAAAAGTTGATAGTGTGTGGGTATATAGATCTGGCGCGTGGAAGGTTTATTATCCTTATGGTGGAGCTACTAATACTATTGAAGCCACAGATAAAATAAAAGCTAGTGAAGGAATCTATTTAAAGGTTAGATGATATTAAAAATAGATAATATAACTTTTGGATACAAAGGTTCTCAAAATCTTTTTAGTAATTTCTCCTTGGAACTAAAAAGAGGAGAAATTATTTCTATTGTTGGAAAAAGTGGAAGTGGGAAAAGCACGCTTTTTGATTTAATAAGTAAAGAACTAAAGCCTAAATCTGGATCGATTAAGGCTGGAAAAATTGCTCAAGTTTATCAAGATCCTTATACATCTTTTCATGGTGGATATACGATTATTAATCAAATAGAAGATGTTGGAAAAATTGAAAACTTAGATTTTTGGTTGGAGAAAATCTCACTGGGGAGAAATCTTTTAGATAAAAAGCCACATCAACTTAGTGGTGGTCAACTTCAAAGATGTTCAATTTTAAGGGCTGTTTTGATGAAAACAGATCTTATTTTGGCAGATGAACCAACCTCTGCTTTGGATAATCTTACCCAGTTGGAAGTGATGAAGCTTCTGATCTCTTTGCTAGACAATGTTGGTATAGTTCTTGTAACTCATGATAGAGATCTTGCTAAGTGGTGTAGTGATAAAATTATAGACATAGAAAAACTCTAAACTCTTTTTTTTACTAAGGATTTATCATTTTAAAGACAATTATTGAAGACTTAAGTGTTGCATATGAAAGAGATCCTGCTATTCATAGTAGAATGGAAATCTTTTTCAACTATCCTGGACTTTGGGCTGTTGTTTGGCATAGATTTGCGCATTTTTTATATACAAAAAACTTTAAAAGATTAGGAAGATTTTTAAGTGGTATTTCCCACGCTTTAACAAATATAGATATCCATCCTAATGCAACAATAGGAAGAAGAGTCTTTATCGATCACGGTTTTGGTGTTGTCATTGGTGAGACATCAATTATTGGAGATGATGTAACTATTTACCAAGGTGTAACTCTTGGTGGAGTTAAACTTACAAATGAAAAAAGACACCCAACCATTGAAGATGGTGCTGTTCTTGGAAGTGGTGCTAAGATCTTAGGAAACATAGTTGTTGGCGAAAATTCTAAAGTAGGAGCTAACTCTGTTGTTATCAAAGATGTTCCTTCCAATTGTACTGCTGTTGGTGTTCCTGCACGTGTAATTACCAAGGAAGATAAAGAGGATAAATTTTCCCATAATGATCTTCCAGATATTACAACAGAGCTTATTGGCTATTTACTTAAAAGATTAAAAAATTTAGAACACGCAGTTTCAGATTCTCCTTTACTTAAAGGTGATTTTGTTGAAGAAGATAAGAAGTTGGAAGAGTTTTATCAATGTTACCTAAAAACTCTTCATCCTACAGAGGGAGAATAAGTAACACTTTCTCTTAAATATGTTTGTCAAAGCCATTTCTAAGGTCAATCGAAGATAAGAAATAATAATATTGTGACATGAAAATTAAATTAATGGCAATAAAATATGATGTTTAGCGATATAGATAAGCTTTATGAAAATATTACTACCGATGAACAGACAAAAGATGAACTAAATAGAATTTTTCAATTTAAATACTGTATGGACAAAACTGTCCCATTTTCTACCACAGATCCAAGTGGAATAATTACCTACGCAAATAAAAAATTTGAAGAGTTATCAGGATATTCAAAAGAGGAACTTGTAGGTTCAAATCACAATATAGTAAGACATCCAGATATGCCTAAACAAGTTTTTGCAGATCTTTGGTCAACGATTAAGTCTGGAAAGATTTGGGAAGGTATTGTTAAAAATAGAAAAAAAGATGGTAATTCTTATTATGTTAAAGCCCATGTTATGCCAATGTTTGACCGAAATGGAAACATATCTGAATTTATCTCATACAGAGAAGACGTAACAGTTGAAGAGAAAAGAAGAGAGAAGTTAGAAGGGCATATAAATCTAATTAGTATTGACTCCATGGAAACAAAAGCTAGACTTAAGCAGTATGAAGAGGCCTTAGATCTTAGCAGTGCTGTTTTTAGATTTGATATGAATATGTTTGTTACTTATGCCAATAGAAGTTTTAAAAATCTTTATAAAAAAGATCCAGTAGGCAAACAGATTGATAGTATTTTTGGATTAGCATTTTATAAAGAGTACAGCAAAAAATTTTTCAAAACTTTAACAAAAAAGAAAAAATGGTATGGAACAACTTCTGGTGTTGCTGATGATGGAGAGATGTTTTATACTGAGACAACAATTACCCCTATTTTAAATACAAGTGGCAAAGTTGTTGAGTATATGTGTACAATGAATGATTTTACTGAAGTTATGACTGCAAAACAAGAAATTGCAGATACTCAAAAAGATATTATTTTTACCATGGGTGCCTTAGGAGAAGCCAGATCTCAAGAGACAGGGAATCATGTTCGTAGGGTTGCATATTACTCTAAAAAACTAGCGTTACAGTATGGTATTTCAGAAGGAAATGCTGAAAAGTTAAGAATGGCTTCTCCAATGCATGATATTGGGAAAATAGCTATTCCAGATTCTATTTTAAATAAGCCTGGAAAACTTACAGAAGAAGAGTTTAAGCTTATGAAAACCCATACAACCATAGGTTGTGATATTTTAAAATCTTCAAATAAAGAGTTATTGCAAATAGCATCAATAATTGCTGGAGAACACCATGAAAAATTTGATGGGACAGGCTATCCTAAAGGGTTAAAAGGAAATGATATCCATATTTATGGAAGAATTACCGCTTTGGCAGATGTTTTTGATGCTTTAGGAAGTGATAGGGTTTACAAAAAAGCTTGGGATATGGATAAGGTATTGGATTTTATTCAAGAGCAAAAAGGAAAACATTTTGACCCTAAACTTGTTGATATTTTCTTTGATAACCTTGATGAGTTTTTAGCAATAAAAAAACAATTTTCTGATATTTAGAACGTTCATAGAACTTTTTTACAGTTATAATTTTTCAAACAATAATAAAAGGATTTAGTTTGAAAGAATTAGTAGTTATAACAGGTGCAAGTTCAGGGATTGGAAAAGAGACAGCGATTAGCTTTAGTAAATTAGGTCATCCTCTTTTACTTATTGCTAGACGTGTAGAAAAGTTAGAAGAGTTAAACCTTCCAAATACAATATGTGCAAAAGTAGATGTAACTGATTTTGAAGCATTAAGAAATACAGTAAAAAGTGCAGAAGAGAAGTATGGAAAAACTGGTTGTTTAATCAATAATGCAGGAGTTATGCTTTTAGGTTCTATTGACACTCAAGATCTAAAAGAGTGGCAAAAAATGTATGATTTAAACGTAATGGCAGTTTTAAATGGTATGCAAGCTGTTCTTCCAGATATGAAAAGCAGAAAAGGTGGAACAATTATTAATATCTCTTCTGTTGCAGGAAAGAAGACTTTTCCAGCACACGCTGCATATTGTGGGACAAAGTTTGCTGTTCATGCTATTAGTGAGAACGTAA
>JAOXRY010000296.1 GCA_025800305.1 Campylobacterales bacterium
AAGATCTTATTTGGCTTTATATTGGTGGAATGGGGCTTTCTTTAATAGTTCAATTTATTTTGTCATCAAAAGCTTATGTACACTCTTCTAAAGTTACATTTATGATTTCTAAAAAACTTAGGTTTATCTTGGGAGACAAACTTTTTAAAGTTGGTTTGGGAAAGTTACAAAAACATGATAGTGGATATTTCTCTTCTTTGATTCTTCAAGATATTAGAACTTTTGAAAACTTCTTTTCACATAGTGTCCCTGCTATTCTCTCTGGCTTTTTTGGTGTTACTACTCTTTTAATATTCATCTGTTTTATAGATCTTAGACTAGGGTTTTTACTTATTTTAAGTGTTTTAAGTGTCTTGCCATTTTTGTATGGAGCTAATCTTATAGTGGAACACTTTGGAAAAAAACACATTGAAAGTAGACAGAAAATGTCTAGTAAATTCTTAGAGTTTTATCAAGGGATGAAATATATAAAATCCTTTAATATCATTAAGAAAAAATTCACAATGTTAGATAGTGTTTTAAAAGACTTTAAAAAAGATAGTTTTCTTTTAGAAATGATTCCAGGTCCCACTATTCTTCTCTCTTTTATCATGTGTGAACTAGGTTTTCTATTTGTGATTTACAAAGCTTTAGATTACTATGATAACACCACACTAACAGCAACTTACTTTATTGGTTTTATCATCCTAAGCTATAGAGTTTTTGAGCCTGTTAAGTTATTTTTAGTTGATTTTTTAGAACTACGTTACATGAATAATTCTTTGGAGAGGATTATTGAGGTTTTACAATATGAGGAAATTGATAAGTATAATCCTTCATTAAAAATTCAAAACTCCTCTATTCATTTTAAAAATGTCTCTTTTTCATACAACAAAAAAGAAGTATTAAAAGATCTCACTTTATCTTTTAAAGAAAATCAGATAACTGCTCTTGTAGGGTATAGTGGAGAAGGAAAAACAACAATACTCAATCTTATTGGAAGATTTTGGGATGTTGATGGTGGAGAGATCTTAATTGGAGGAAAGGAAATAAGAAAACACTCACTTCATGAACTTTATAAAAATATCAGTGAGGTTTTCCAAGAAGTTTATCTTTTTAACGACTCAATCTATAATAACATCAAAATAGCAAAGCCAAATGCTATAGATGAAGAGATCTTTAAAGTTTGTAAACAAGCAAGATGTGATGAATTTATAAATCGTTTAGAAAATGGTATCCACACAAATATTGCAGAAGGTGGAAGCAAGTTAAGTGGTGGAGAAAAACAGAGAATCTCAATAGCTAGAGCTCTATTGAAAGATAGTCCTATTGTTCTTCTTGATGAAGCCACAGCCTCACTTGATCCTGAAAATGAGTCTGCAATACAACAAGCTATCTACCAGCTGACAAAAAATAAGACTGTAATTGTTATAGCTCACAAACTTTCAACAATACAAAATGCAGATAATATCTATGTCATCTCAAATAAAAAAGTATTAGAATCTGGAAAACATTCAGATCTAATGAAAATAAATGGTAAATACAAAGAGATGTGGGACTACCAGAATTCTTCAAAAGGATGGAGTATAAAAAATAATTTTTAGTGCTATTTATAAGAGTTGTAAAACATCTACAACTCTTATTTTTTTAATTATCCCCAAGAATAAAACTATAAGTTATTCTTAATTTACTTAATCTCTTTTTTCTTATTATTCTCTCTTAACAACCAAGGAAACCAATGTTAATCAAAGAATCTATAAAAGAATTTTTCTTTCATTGTAGATATGAAAAAAACCTTAGTGAAAAGACTCTTAAAGCTTATAGACTAGACCTTCAACAATTTTTAAAATTTCAAAATATTGAGACTCTATCTATAAAAGATATTGATAAAGTTGTCTTAAAAAATTATGTTCAATTTTTATTTAAAACAAACCTAAAAGAAAAAACGATCAAAAGAAAACTAGCAACTTTAAAAGCACTATTTTCATTCTTAGAATTTGAAGAATACTTAGTAATTAGCCCCTTTCGTAAACTCAGACTATCCATCAAAGAACCTAAGAGACTACCTAAAACACTCACATTAAAAGAGATAAAAAAACTTTTTTATTATGTATATAAAATTAAAAACTCAATTAGTGAAAAAAGATCCTATAAATATCAGTCTATTGTCAGAGATCTTTGTGTCTTAGAAATTCTTTTTGTTACAGGAATGAGAGTATCTGAAATTTCAAACTTAAAATATAAAGATATAGATTTGAAAGCTTGGATTATTACACTTGTAGGAAAAGGAGACAAAGAAAGAAAAATACACATCTGTGATCCTGAGGTCAAGACTTTACTTTTAGAATATTTATCTCTAAAAGAACAAACATCTTATTTTTTTACCAATCGACTCTCAAATAACCTTTCAGAACAATCAATCAGATTTATGATTAAAAAGTATCAAAGTTTATCAGGTATTGATAAACACATTACACCTCATATGTTTCGACACTCTTTTGCCACCTTACTTTTAGAAGAAGGTGTAGATCTTAGATACATACAACATATTTTAGGACATTCATCTATTTCTACAACACAGATCTATACGCAAGTTAATCAAAAACACCAGAAAAAGATTTTGGCAAATAAACATCCTAGAAAGGGGTTTTTGTTTAATTTTTAATTGTCTTTTTTAATAAAGGATAATAGGTAATTATGAGTAGAAATAGTTTAACAATTTTAGTACCCATTGCACAATCAAAAGAAGTTTTAAAAGTTTTTATAGAATCTTTATTCTCTACTGTTAGAACTCAATGTACTCTTATTTTAATTAATGATGCTAGTGAACCAAGTAGTTTTAGTTATTTAGAAGAAATTGCATTAGAACATCCTCAAAACTTTCAAATAATATTAAAGCATCATAATCAACCAGAAGGAAGTGTAAACTCTATTAATGAAGCTTTGTCTCTTAAGAATAAGG
>JAOXRY010000030.1 GCA_025800305.1 Campylobacterales bacterium
GGCTAAGGCTTTTTTAGGAGTTATTGTGATTATACTTCCCTTTTGATCTATATTAAGCCCAATAAATCCGCCATTAGTATTTTTAAGCCTAAAATTCTCTTTCATCTGCTTTGTCTTTGGAATATCTTCACTAAAAGTTAGCTTTATACTTGGAACAATATTAATATCACTTGCTCCATTTTTAATACTTGTTGATAGTAAAGAAGGTGCGGTATTATCCACTACTACTTTAAATTGCTTTTGAGAATTTTGTAAATGTTTTTTTACCTCTTCTTTAGTTTTTGGAGTAATACCTTTACTTTTAATAGTTTTTTCAACCTCTTCATCTGTCATCTGAGATATCTCTTTTTTAATGCCATCTGAGGACTTGAATTTATCAAAATCTGTTTTCTCAATCTCTATTTCATCTGTAGAAGGATCAGAATCTAAAGATTGCAAAAGAGTTGCTATTTTTAGTACACTATCATTTGAAGTATCTTGTCTATCTACTCCTACAATATCTTGGATGAATA
>JAOXRY010000340.1 GCA_025800305.1 Campylobacterales bacterium
ATGAAAATCCCAGTTCATGGGCAAGATAAGAAGCACCAATTGCAATAAATAAAATACTTCCTACAAATAATTCATCAGATCTAGTCTTTGTAATCTGGATAAAAAATGGTTCTAGAAGATATTTTCCTATTGCAATAAGAAGAAGAATTAGAATAACTCCATCTATAAGAGTTTCGATAATAATATCACTAACAGAACCGCCATCAGTTGATAAAAAACCTAAAAGAAGAAGAATAGGAATAACAGCTATATCTTGCATAATCAAGATCCCTAAAGTTCTCTGTCCATAACGTCTATTAATCTCTCCTGTATCATTGAATGTTTTTAAAACAATAGCTGTTGAAGAAAGAGCCACTGCAAGAGCCAAAACAATAGAAACTTTTTGCTCTAATCCTAAAAAGTGAAAAGAGATAAAATAGGTAATTAAAGAAGTTAGTAAGATCTGAGCAGTTCCTGCTACGAAAACTTCGTTTTTCATTCTTTTAAGGTGTTCTAAAGAGAATTCTAATCCGATGGTAAACATTAAAAAAACCACACCAAACTCAGCAATCTCTTTTAGCTCATGATTATGAACAGCGTCATGAAGACTAAAACCGTAGGCTATGATTGTTCCTGTTGTTATGTAGCCTATGATTGTTGGTAGATGAAGTTTTCTAATAACTAGATTGACTATTAAAGATATAAAAAGTGTGAATACGATAATTTTTAACATAACTTTCCTCTTATTCAATTACTAAAGAAAGTATAATAGCAAAATGGATAGTTTAAAACCAAATACTTTATAATTCCAAAAAACTTCAAAGTATCTACAGATGAAAAAAGTCGCTATTATTGGTGGAGGATACGGTGGTTTAAGAGCTATCGAACACCTTGTTGGAAACAAAAACATTACAATCTCTTTATTTGACGAAAACTCATACCATTATCTTCAAACAGAAGTCTATGGCTATATTGCAGGTAGATTTGATCTTCACGATGTTGCTTTAGATCTTAAAAATTGGTGTCATGGTTTTAACTCTCCTGTAGAGTTTATCCAAGAAAAAGTAACATTTATTAATTCATCAGAGCAACAAATAGAGACTCAAAATGGAAAATATGATTACGACTACCTTATCATTGCAACAGGTGCTAGAACAAACTTTTTCAGCTTTATAGATGGACTTGACAAGTATGGATTAGGAGTAAAAAAACTTTTTAGATCCCATAACTTTAGAACATCTTTTGAAGAACTCCTTTATAACAAATTAGAAGATCCTAAAATCCAAGGAGAAAAGTTTAATCTTGCAATTGGTGGAGCTGGACTTAGTGGTGTTGAAATTGCGGCTGAAATGGCAAACGTTATCAAAAAACACGCAAAAAGTATTGGTGAATCAGCAAGGGAGATTGAGATCTTCTTAATTGATGCTAGCGATACTATCTTGCCAGGAATGAGTCCATATATCATCAAAGAAACTGGAAAAAGATTGGAAAATCTTGAAGTAAAGGTAATGACAAAAGCCTTTATTGATAAGGTAGATGAAAACAAAATCTACTTTAAAAATGGTGATAGTCTTGATTATACTTTTATGATTTTCACAGGAGGGATTTTAGCCAATACAATTGACTCTGATTTAGAAGTAGAAACAAATAGAATTGGTCAATATATCTGTGATGAAAACCTAAGATTAAAAGATAATATTTTTACTATCGGTGATTGTTGTCAATTAACAAACAAAGATGGTTCCTTGCTTCCGCCAACAGCACAAACAGCAGAAAGAAGTGCTGAATATATTGCAAAATCTGTTTCAGATCTGATACTAAATGAACCAATAGAACCTTTTGTTGGAAAAGTTGACGGTGTATTTGTTGCCCTTGGTGGACACTACGCTGTTGGTGAGATGTTTAAGGTGATAAAAGTAAAAGGATACTTAGCATATCTTCTTAAAAAACTTGTAACAAAATTCTATTTTATAGGACTAAAACTAAGACTTAATACTGGATTTCATAAAAGAACAATAAATGAGGAGGACTAACCTCCCC
>JAOXRY010000350.1 GCA_025800305.1 Campylobacterales bacterium
AACTGGAACAAATCTAAAATCACCCTTAGAAATATTTACTTCTCTTACTTTTCCTGCAAACTCATAAAGATCTTTAAATAGATAAGAGTGGATAAAGCTAAGTCCTGAAAATTTGCCTACTTCTGCTTTTTCAATATCTCCAGAATCAAAAAGTTGTTTTGCTTTTTGCTTACTTATTTTCTCTTCAGCTTTTACCAGTTCTATTTGATTGGTAATCTTTAATTTATTCTCTAAGATCATAATAATACGTAAGTAGCCAACCCTAAAAACGTAAAGAACCCAACAACATCAGTAATTGTCGTTAAAAGCACTCCACTTGCCACAGCTGGGTCAATATCCATCTTTTTTAAAACCATTGGGATTGTCGCTCCAAAAATAGCTGCAAATGAGAGATTTACAAACATCGCCACAGCCATAACAGCTCCTAGAATCGCTTTATCAAACCAAACCCATGCAAGGATTGTTGCGGCAATTGAAAAAAGGATTCCATTTATAATTCCTATAGTTGCTTCTTTTTTCAAAGTTATCTTTGCATTCTTCTCATCGATCTCACCAAGAGCCATCTGACGGACAACAACTGTTAGAGTCTGTGTCCCAGCAATTCCTCCCATAGAAGCTACAATTGGCATTAGAACGGCAAGGGCGACGATGTTGTCAATGGTATCTGCAAAAAGTCCAATAACAATAGAAGCAATAATTGCTGTCGCAAGATTAATACTAAGCCACCATGCTCTTTTTTTCCCTGTTTCTAAAACTGAATCTTCCAGCTCTTCTTCACCATCAAGATTTGCCAGTGAGTAGATCTGATCTGTTGCATTCTCTTCGATTAGATCGTAGATATCATCGGAAGTAATCCTTCCTAGCAGATGTTTTCTATTGTTTACAACAGGAAGAACAGAGATATTATATTTCTCAACAATATTGGCAACTTCTTCTGTGTCTTCATCAGAGTACACAAAAATTGGCTCTTGAAGATATTTTTCTGCGTCTTCAAAAGTCTGGTCAAAGTCTAAAAGAATCATATCCTCTAAAGAGATTATTTTTAAAAGCTTGTTATTGTCATCTGTTATAAATACAAAATGAACATTATCCAATTCGTCTTCTGCTTTTAGCTGTCTTAATCTCTCTACGGTACTTTGAATAGTGTCTGTCATCTTTGCAGAAATAAGCTCCACCTGCATGATAGAACCAGCAGTATTTTCTTGGTATCTTTTAAGAACCTCTATGTCTTCTTTGTGGTCTTCATCAACCCCTTGAAGAACGTTGTAAGCCTTCTCCTCATCTTGCTCTTCAATTAGCTGGACAAAGTCTGTTGCATCATCGGTATCTAGCTCATTTACGATATCTGTCAGTTCTTCTGCTGAGAACTCTTTAGCTAAGTCTTCTTGATAAGCTTCTGGAAGCTCCATAATAGCTTCACCAATAATCTCTTTTGGAAGGTTTCTAACAAAGTAGACAAACTTCTCTTCATCTACTCTTTTGATATCCTCTAAAGCTTCAGCAACATCAGACTCGTGGAGGGTAAACTCTAATTCACATGAGTTTTTTGAGTGTTCGATATACTCTTCAAGCTGAGCAATGATTTCCGAATGCTTCATTTTTTCAGACATTTTATAATCCTAAAAAGACTTTTGCTTTTAAAATAAGAAGAACAGAAACTCCAGCAAGAACCCCAGCAAGAAGGTCATCCAGCATTACACCAAAACCATTTTTCATCTTTTGGTCAATCTTCCCAATTAAAGATGGCTTCCAAATATCATATATTCTAAAAAAGATAAAAGTCAAAATTCCCTCTACAAGACCAAAAGGAACCATACTCATACCAAGCCACATCCCTGCGACCTCATCAATAACAACCTCTTTAGGATCATGAACTCCTGTTGCTTTTTGATATTTATTAATTTCAAAGCTACCAATAACTGTGATTGCAAATGCTAAAGAAGCTAAAGTGCTATGAGGAAGTACATATAAGATCCCCAGCCCAAGAATAAGGGCAACAAAGCTACCAACTGTCCCAGGAGCTTTTTTTACACATCCGCTATAAAAAACTGTAACAAATAATTTATTCATATATTCTCTTTAAAATTTTTGAGAATTATATAATAATTTCCTACGTAAGGGAACTGGTTTGATAAAGTTTCATCAAAGATATATAAACATCTTTTTGAGTGTACTCTTCCACAACTCCTGTTGTAGGAACAAGATCATAAAAAAGTTTTGAAATATTTTTAAACCTATCTGGAAATTTATGTTCTAAAATCATTGCAGAGACTTCTGTTCTCATAAGAACTGCTGGTGGTAAAATCCCATTATTTAAAAGTTCTAGAATCGATTCTGATTTATAAGAGACATGGTGATGTTGCCCGTGAGGACAGGTGTTCATTGTAACAATAGTCTTACACATATCACAATAGACAAATTCACTAACAGTCTCTGTCTCTAGACCTTGTATTTTAAAATTGTCAAAAATTGTATTTACATGTTCATCTTCATAATAAAGTCCCAGACCTGCATGGTTTCTTCCAACGATAAATTTATCACATCCATAGTTTTTTAAAACTATTCCATTAAGAATCAGTTCACTTATCCCTGAAAAAATATAGGTATTTTCCAAAGGCACAACGATAACCTTATGACTGGCTAAAAAATTATTGATAAAGTATTCTAAAGTCTTCTCTCTAATAGAATAATCCATTGTAGGATCATCCATATATGGCTTTGTAAGGAATATCACTAAAAGATCTGTCCTATCCATTGTAAGCCTAATAAGCCTTTCGTGAGCTCTGTGAAAAGGTCTTGCTGCCAGAACAATTCCTGTTACTGTTTCAGCGTGAAGGTGCTCTTTTGCTGTTTGAATTTTTTGTACATGATCTTTAATCTCTGGTAATTCCACATGATACTCTCCACAAATACCATAGTTTCCCAATCTTTTTAAAGTGCTTGAAACTCCTGGGTGGGTTTTGTTTGATGTTCCGTAGATTAGTTCTACTCTTTTAAAAGGATCAATTCTAAACACTTCATTTACTGTGATCTCACCAATTTTTCTGCCTTCACAGATAAATTCAATAACCTCACCTTTTTGGGCATTTTTTAGAACCTGTTCGTTTCTTTTTCCTTTTGGAGCAAGGATAAAAGAAAAGGGGAAAGGAGAGCCGTTGAACATCTTTGTTCTATCCGTTTCTTTATGCTCTTTTTCTGTCATTAGTGTTTTAACAGGAGCTAAGAGTCCCTCTTGCGCCATTGCCAAAGTTGCAACAGCTTCAATGTCTATATAGAGTTGTTTATCTGTTTTTTTGGATGTCATATTTTTTCCTCTTTTCCCATAGAGATTTTCTACTAATTCCAAGTTTTTCTGATAGCTTTGTATCAGGATATTTGTCTTGATGACTGACAATTATGTGTTTAACGTAATCCTCAACAGTCATGATATTTCCAACAGAAAAATCGGTCATTTCTGATTTGATTTCAATTGAAGGAAAATCAACCTCATAATCTTCATTAAGATCTCCAGAGACAATGATTACATTTTTTATCCCAATTTTCCCAATTAATTTTGTCTTTTCTTGTCTTTTTAGGTTGTGAAAATTGGTAATGTAGACAAGATCTCCTTTCGTAAAACGATTAAGACCATCTCCAGATAAAACATCTACACTATTAATATATTCAAAACTAAGGTTTCTAAGTTCTGCCAATTTGATTGCAAAATAATCAGCATTATTTTTGTTGTTTGTTTTTATGAGAAGTGGTAGTTGTTGCTCTTTATTTGGTTCGATAAAACCTTCTGAATAAAGAGAGTTTTTAATATAGTTCTTTACACTTTTACTCTCTTTTTCCAATCTATTAAAAAGTGTGTAGTGCTCAATTTTTTTAATTAAGTGTTCAATCATAATTGGCTTTACCAAAAAGTCATCAGCACCATTTTTTAAAGGCTCTCCAACTGTGTCATTGTTTACATAGGAAACAAGAAGAATAATAATTGAATTTCTAAATTTCTCTATAATTGGTTGGAAGTTTTGTTCACTAATATTTGTTGAAAGAACCAAAACATCAATTTCTCTATGTTCAAATGCTTCTTCTTTTGTTGTGGCACTTTCACAAATATAATTTAAATTGGATAACTTTGAAATAATACTTTGAGCTAAATAATGCTCATTCTCTACGACAAGAACTTTCATTATTTAATTCCTTCCTGTTCCGGTAGGAGTTCCACGAACAATTCCAACAAAGGACTCCTCAGCGGAGTGCTCTCGCAGCCTTGCTGTTCTTTTATTAATATATTAATCATTTTCACTCCAATCAAAATATTTAACATTAGCTACTGCACTTACAGCAACTCCCTCTTTTCTTCCTACAAAACCTAACTTTTCTGTTGTCGTAGCTTTTACATTTACTCTTTCAGATCTAATCTTTAAGATCTCTGCAATTTTTTTTCTCATTGGTGTTTTGTACTTTTTAAGCTTTGGAGCTTCTGCCATAATCTCAATATCAACATTGACAATGTCATACCCAAAACGGTTGACAAGATCTCTTGTATCATTTAGAAGTAGCTTAGAATCCACATCTTTATATCTCTCATCAGTATCAGGGAACCACTCTCCAATATCTCCAAGACCACAGGCTCCTAAAAGTGCGTCAATAAGAGCATGGATAGCAACATCTCCATCACTGTGGGCTTTAAAACCAAAATCACTTTCAATCTCTAGTCCTCCAAGCCACATAATCTTTCCATTTTCAAACTCATGGACATCAAAACCATATCCAGTAAGCTGAACATTGGAAGGAGGTTTGATACAAGGAAGCTCTTTTATCTCTTCTCCATATGTGATTTTCTTCGCTTCTAAACTTCCCTCCACATACTTAACACTTCCTCCATTTGCTGAAATCAACGTGCTTTCATCGGTATAATAAACACCTTTACTAATTCCTTCTTTTAAAAGTTCTGTACGGCTAAGTTGGGGAGTTTGGATAAGCTTGATATTGTCTCTATCAAGAACTTCTCCATTTAATACAGTTGTATCTGGTGTTCTTAGATATGGTACAACACAATCAGCCTCATCTTTAGAGTCAACAATTCTAAAAAACATATCTTTTGGAATACAACTTCTTGCAATATCTGTTATTAATACATACTCACTATCAATGTGTTCAAGAGCATTTTTAATTGAATCTTGTCTCTCTTTTCCACCAGCTACTACTTTTCTATTTGTAACACTTTCAAAAATATCAACTTCATCTGGATGGGAAACAATAACAATATTCTTAAATTCACAATAAGAAGTGAGTGAATCGGTAACATACTCCCACAATGGCTTATCTCCAACCCGTAACCACTGCTTCTTAACAGGCTTAGCAAACCTTGTTGAATTACCTGCTGATAATAAAACTAGCGAAACATCTCTCATTATTTTCCTTCATCTTAAAAAGTGTTACTTAATTATACAGTATTTATTTTAGATATGATAGACTAGTCATAAACAAGTAACAAAAACATGATAATATAAGAGGAACAAGGTTGCAAGGAAAAACTGATGAAAAATTTAGCAAATATATTTAAAGAGAATAAAAACATGATAGAAAGCTTCATCGCTACAAGCGTTGAAAATGTTTATCCAGAAAGACTTGATAGACAAACTTCTTTGAAGTTTTTTGCAGCTTTTAAAAGTCTTGAAGTTGCCTACTTTCTTGACAAAACAGGACATCAAGCCAGTCCAACGTATTTAAGAAATGCAACAGATGAGTTTCACATAGGTTCAAAAAGAGAGTTTATCAATACAAAAATCAAAATGAAAGAGAATGGAACATTCTTAAGTAATCCATACATAAATTCTCACACAGGACAACTTTCCATCACCTATGTAAAACAAACAGCAGAAGGTTCTATTGTTTTAGACTTTAATCTTACAAAAATGCTTTTAAGATTAAAGCTACTAGATCTTAACTTCAAAATGCAAAAACTCAATACCTATACTTATGGACTTATGGGATTTTCATTAGTTGCTATTGCTATCTTTTTATCTGTTTACGCTGTCTTAACTTTTTTAGCTTCTCTGATGCCTTTTACAGATATCAGCCTTCAAGCAACATTTAAATCAATCATCGCTCTTACCTTAGGTTTGGCTATTTTTGATCTGGCTAAGACAATATTAGAACAAGAGGTATTTAACAAAGCAATGGCTTTTGATAAAAATGAAGATAATAGAATCTTTAGTAAATTTTTAGTTTCTATTGTGATTGCTCTTTCAATTGAAGCTTTAATGGTGGTTTTCAAAATCGCCCTTACAGATCATACTGAGATGATTTATGCTTTCTACCTAATTGCTGGAGTTGGAATTTTGATTCTCTCTTTAGGACTTTATAACTTTTTTTCAAAAAGACAAAGGGTTAACTAAAACCCTTTAGTTTTGTCATGAAACTAAACTTTAAAATTTCCTCTCTTCACTTTCTTGTAGGTGTAGTTACACTACTATTCACCTACATGATCTATGACTCATATATCCAGACGCAAAAAAAAGATATCGAAAAAAAGCTGGAAAAAGTTCTTAATCTAAATAAACAGCACATGGAAAAAAGCCTTTCCAATATTGAAAAAACCCTTAACTCTAAAAAAGATCTAACAAAAAAAATCCATCTTTCTATCCATAAGATCTTAAAAAAGAATCAAAACCTCACTCTTGATAAGATTAAGACCAAGATGAAAAATGACTTTAACCTTGAAAGTCAACAGCTAGATCTTGAGATCTTTTTAATTGATTCAAAATATAAAACAACAAAATCTACAAATAGTAAAAACATAAGCAGAGATCTTGCCACAATTTCCAAAGGAAAAGAGAGTCTAGACAGTTTAAAAAATAAAAATCAATTTGTCTACTCAAAAGAGATTGGAGTGGATTTTTTACAATACTCAATAAAAAGCTACTCCTACTCAAAATTAGACAAAAGTAGTTTTCTTGG
>JAOXRY010000353.1 GCA_025800305.1 Campylobacterales bacterium
AACTAAAGAGTTAGATTTTGTTTTAGATAACTCTTTAACGTTTTCTATAACTGTAAATTCTTTTTCATAATCAATGGCAGAATTTATTCCGATTAAAATCACTACTTAACCTTTGCACACTCTTTAGAACAGTAATATTTACCATCTTTCAGAATTGTATCTTTAGATGATGTAAACACACCACAATCTTGACACTCTACCATTGTATCTTCAATGGTATCGTTACTCTTTTTTTTCTTTTTAAAAAAAATAAAATAAATTGCTGTTAAAACAGCTGCAAATACTAAAAGTTTTCCAATTGAAAACATATTATAAACCTTTATTGTCAGAATTTTGTTAAATTAGGTGTTTATTTCTTGATAAGTAGATAACTACTGTTACGATTTCGGATTATATCACCATTTTTCAAGTCTTCTATCTCTTTTTGTGTATTTTCACCTTTATAAAGTAGAAGCATAGTCTTTTCATCCATAAAATCTTTGGACATTTCATAAAGAGCAGAAGCACTAGATACGGCTTTGGAAACAACAAGATCTACAGTAAAAGAGTCGATGTTCTCAATTCTATCTCTTTTGATCTCTACATTATCTAGTTTTAATATTCCTTTAATAAAGTTTAAAAAACTAACTCTTTTTGCCCTTGGTTCAACTAGAGTAAACCTTACATCTGGTTTGACAAAAGCAAGACAAAGACCAGGAAACCCAGCTCCTGTTCCAATATCTAAAACACTTTTTACTTCTGGTAAAAATGAGTATGGATAGACAGAATCATAAATTAGATCTTCAATCTCTTTTTTCGTAGACTTTCCTGTAAGATTGTGGATCTTATTCCAAGAGAGGATCTCTTCACAAAATCTATCAGATTTGGCAAAAAAATCCTCATCTAAAAACTCAAGATCTCTTAAGTTACTCACAGAAGGTGACCGCTTTTCTCTTTTTTAACTTTTAGATAATTCTCATTGTGCTTGTTTGTTTTCATAATGATAGGAACTCTTTTTACGATTTCTATTCCATCAAGACTTTCAATCTTTTTAGGATTATTTGTTAAAAGCTCTAATTTTGAGATCTTTAAATAACCTAAAATAAATTCAGCAATCTCATAAGTCCTCTCATCATCAGCAAAGCCTAGCTGGTGATTTGCTTCTACTGTATCAAGTCCTGTATCTTGAAGATTGTAAGCATTAATCTTATTGACAAGTCCAATATCTCTTCCTTCTTGTCTTAGATACAAAATAGCTCCACCATCAGGATTTTTACTAATTAGTTCCAATGCTTTGTCTAGTTGTTCTCCACAGTCACATTTTAAACTTCCTATAGCGTCTCCTGTTACGCATTCTGAGTGAACTCTTACTAGAGGAACGTCTTTTAGACTATCTGTATATATCGCTAAATGCTCTTTGTGATTCTCTTTAAAGGCAGTAACTTTAAAAATTCCGTGCTTTGTTGGAAGATTTGCCTCTTTTGATATAATTATTTCCGTTTTATTCATAGGCGATATTTTAGCCAATAATAATAAATAATAGACTTAAAGAGCACCAAGGGTGCGAGGATAGTAAGGAAATAAAAAATGTTCAAACGATTTAGAAGGCTTCGAACAAATGAAAGTATTAGATCATTAGTAAGAGAAACAGTTATTACAAAAGATGACTTAATCTACCCACTATTTATAAAATCAGGGGAGAATTTTAAAAAAGAGATTGACTCTATGCCAGGAGTTTTCCAGTTTAGTATTGATAAAGTTTTAATAGAGATAGAGGACGTTGTCTCTAAGGGAATCAAAGCAGTGATTCTTTTTGGAATTCCCCAGACAAAAGATAGTATTGGAAGTGACGCGTTAGATAATCACGGAATCATTGCAACAGCTCTTAGAGCTATAAAAGAGAAGTTTCCAGATCTTTATGTGATTACAGATTTATGTTTTTGTGAATACACAGACCATGGACACTGTGGAATAATTAATAGTGATGAAGATGTTGATAACGATTCAACACTGGAGATCTTGGCAAAACAAGCTCTTGTTCATTTAGAAGCTGGAGCAGATATGTTAGCTCCAAGTGGAATGATGGATGGCACAATCGAAACTCTAAGAGAAGCTCTAGATCTTAACGGATATGAAAACACTCCAATCATGGCATACTCAACAAAATTTGCCAGTGGATATTATGGTCCTTTTAGAGATGTAGCAGAGTCAACGCCAACTTTTGGTGATAGAAGAAAATATCAGATGGATCCAGCAAATATAAATGAAGCTGTCAATGAAAGTATCGAAGATGAAATGCAAGGAGCTGATATTCTCATGGTAAAGCCTGCACTTGCTTATCTTGATGTTGTAAGAGCAATTAAAGAAAAGACTAGTTTACCAATGTGCGTGTATAACGTAAGTGGTGAATATGCCATGCTAAAAAACGCAGGAGCTGAGGGTCTGATTGATTATGAAAGAGTAATGATGGAAACGATGATTGGTTTTAAAAGAGCTGGCGCAGACTTAATTATTACGTATCATGCTAAAGAGGTTTGTGATTTGTTAGATTAAAGAGAATTATGATAGAAATATGTCACTAAAATCAAGAAAGGATTTAGGAAAATGAAAAAAATAGCATTTTTCTCTATAGTAGCTGGATTATTTGTTACTGGTTGTACAGTAAAAACTACGCCATACCAAAATAAAATCAATGGTTCTACTATGGAATTTCAAAAAATCAGTGAGTATAAAACAGGTACTTCTTGTATAAAACAAGGCGGAGGTACAGGTACATACGGTAGTAATAGTATAGCAGATGCTGCAAGAGCTGGTAATATTAAAAAGGTTGAATACGCAGAGCACGTAGTTCATGATAATTTTGGAAGTAGACAGTTTTGTACAACTGTTTATGGTAAATAAGGAGTTTGATTATGAAAAAAACTATGATTATTGCAATGCTTGGAGCATTGTTATTAACAGGTTGTGTGCATAGAGCTACTACTCCTCATATGAGTTATCCTGTACAAGAAGCTGATTTTATGAAACATACAAAAACAGGTGAAGCTTGCAAAACATTTTTTGTAAGTATGTTTGGTTCTGATATATCAGTTAGAAAAGCTGCTGAGAATGGTGGAGTTAATCAAGTTAAATACGTTGAGATTAAGTCAAATCCTTTTCAACATTGTGTAGTTGTTTACGGAAACTAAGGAGATATGAAGATGAAAAAAATTATTCTAGCTGGTATCTTAGCAGGATTAACAATGACTGGTTGTAGTACACACACTGCACAGCAGGTGACTTTTGATACAACAAATGTTGACTATACAAAAGAATATAAAATGGCAGAAGATTGTAGATTAAAGATTCCTATTGTTGCTCAAATTAGTAATTTAATTAATGGTCCACATTTAGTTAATGCTAGAGAAGTAGCAGCTAAAAATGGAATAAGTAAAATTGCATATTATGAAGCTGAAGATAGAGCATTTTCAGTTTGTTTTACTGTTTACGGAGAGTAGAACTTTTGGTAGCTAAGAAGTTTTCTTAGCTACCAATCAATCCTTTAACCTCTTTCAAAATATCCTCGTCTAAAACCATATCAAACCACTTAAAACTCTCTCCGCTTTGGAAGATTCCACTTAGAAGATCTCCTGATTTTCTGTACTTAAGATCTAACTCTGCAACATCAAAACCATTGATTGTTTTAGTAAGTTCTTCTAGTCTTTCTGATTCCTCTTTTTTAGTATAAAAATAGCAGTAGCCTTTTAGTCCTGTACGGCTGACACGACCTCTTAGCTGATGGAGAGTTGCTAAGCCTAATCTTTCTGCTCCAACGATTACAATTGTTGTTAGTTTTGGCAAAGATATCCCAACTTCTACAACAGTTGTTGAGAGAAGGATATTTCCATTTTTAGCAAACTGGTCTAATACATCTTCTTTATCTTTATCTTTTCCGTGGGTTAGATAGACTTTTTCAAAATTCTTTTCCCAAAAACCTCTTCCTTCTTCAAGGCTTTGATAGTTGAAATTTTCTGATTCTTCCACCAAAGGATAGATAATAAGAACCTGATTTGTTTTTCCTATCTCTTCTTTTATATGTTCAATCAGTGGAGGAAAATCATTTTGTCTAATGACCTTTGTATCAATATCTTTTTTAAATGGCATCTGTTTGATGAGAGATACTCCAACGATGGAGCTGGTGATCATCCCTAAAGTTCTTGGAATTGGTGTTGCAG
This sequence comes from Campylobacterales bacterium, assembly GCA_025800305.1. Taxonomy (GTDB): domain Bacteria; phylum Campylobacterota; class Campylobacteria; order Campylobacterales; family SZUA-545; genus JAOXRY01. The sequence continues at coordinate 4,194 of JAOXRY010000353.1, forward strand.
AGAATTGGAAATAGTGAGGAGAGCCTTTTTCATTACTTGTTAGCTTTGCCAAAAGGTTTCTTTGGTTTGTTCCAAAACGGTGTTGTTCATCCACCATAAGGACTGCACAGCTTGGTAGGTCTCTATAGAGTAGGGCGTGAGTTCCTACGATAAAATCTGCTTCGTTCAGCTCTTCATCACTGATCTTTGTTTTGGCTGTTACAAGAGTTTTTTTTAAGTTTGGAAGCATCTTTCTTGCTTCTTCAAAAAGTTGATTGGCAAGAACAGAGGTCGGAGCCATGAGGATGGATTTTTTCTCTCCTGCAACAAAAGCTGTTGCCATAATGACAGTCGTCTTTCCACAACCAACATCACCAACAATTACCCGTCTAGCTTGAACAGGTTTTGTCATATCTTCTCGGATATCGTTGATGGCTTTTTCTTGATCGCCAGTGAGAGTAAATTCCAAGTTTTCTTTAAAAGGTCGCAGATCTCTATCAACTGTTGTAGAAGCTGGATAATCAACTTTTTTTTGTTTTAATAAATAAATATGTCTATAGATCTCTAAAAATTTCAAAGCATGGATCTGTTTTTCAGAAAAGATGAAATCTTCCACTTTGTCTCTTATAGAATCAAGAGTAGGGCTGTGGATTGATAAGATATTTTCAACAATATTTTCAGGGACTTGAAACTTCTCTAGATTCTCTTTTGTTATATATTTTTTCATAAGAGCTACTACAGATCTATTTTGTAGTTCCGTCTTATAAATTGGAGAGATGTCTCCTGTTGGATTTATCTTTTTAGGGTGTAAGATCTGATACTTTCCACCATTAAACTGGATTTTTCCTTTTAGTAAAATTTTCTCTGTTTTAAAATACTCCCTTTGCCACATTTTTGGAGAGAAAATGACCGCTTCAATAGGAACTCCAAAGTTCTCTGCAAAAAGATTGGCTTTTAAAACTTTTGGAGAGTAGTGGTGGTTTAAAACCTCTGCTTCAATAAGGTTCTCTTCACCAATGACTGGTTTATTGGTAATAATATTAATATCGTATTTTTTAGGCACTAAAAGAGCTAGGGCAAAAAGATCGTAGATCTTGAGTTTTGACAGTTTTTCTAAATCTTTTTTGTCAAAGTTTATGATAATATCCTAATATAAAGTCTATAGAATTATACAAAAGAAGAGGTAATCCAATGTTTCAAAGAAGATCTGCACTTAAATTTTTTGCTATTTCGCCATTTTTAAATTTCACAAACCTCTTTGGTCAAAGTCATGTAGAGTTTGCTGGTGATGTCTTTATTAACGGAAGAGAACTAACCCACGGAACCAAAATAAAAAAAGGCGACGAGATTGAGACTTTAAAAAATGGAAAAGTTCGATTTAAAATAGGAAAAGATGCTTTTTTGTTACGGGAAAATACAAAATTCAAAATAGAAAATACCCAATCTAAGATCTTTACAGTTCTAACAGGAGGAGTTCTTGCGGTTTTTGGTAAAGGACAGGCTACTTTAAAGAGTCGTACCATGTCTGCAGGGATTAGAGGAACAGGTCTTTATGTTGAAGTTGAAAGCCCTGATACTACTTATGTTTGTACTTGTTATGGAGAGATTGTTTATGATTTTGATGGGGGAAAAGAGATTGTAAAAACTGGACACCACGAAAGACCTCTTCGGTTTATTAGAGAAGAAAAACAAGTAAAAGCAATAAAAGCTCCTATGTTAAATCATACTGATGAGGAATTGATTCAGTTAGAAGAGATGGTGGAGAGAGTTCCACCATTTATTAATAACTTTGATTTGATAATTAGATCTATAAAAAAATTTCTAGGATTAGAAATTAAAAGTGAGATGTACTAACCTTTAGCTTTTATCAACTCTTTTAGCTCTTGAATTTCAGATCTTAAAGCAGAGATCTCTTCCAGCTCTTTAGACCTTTGCTCTTCTTCATCTTCATGTTTGATGGTAAAAATCGCGTCAACGATAAGACCGATAAAAAGATTGACCATAACAAAAGTAACAAGAAGAATATAAATAACAAAGAAAATCCAAGCATAAGGGAAAACCTCAATTACAGGTCTAGCAATTCCCATTGACCAGCTTTCCAAGGTCATAATCTGAAAAAGAGTGTACATCGTCTCTCCAAGGGTTCCAAACCACTGTGGGAAAGCTTCTCCATACATTGTTGTTGCCATAATCGCAAAAACATAGAAGAAAAGCAAAAGCACCATAGAAACAGCACCAATTCCTGGGATGACCCCAATAAGAGCTCCAACAATTGTTCTCATTTGAGGGATGATTGTTAGAAGTCTAAAAAGTCTTAGAACTCTTAAAACCCTTAATATTGCAAAAGGACCACTGGCAGGGACAAGGGCGATTACAACAACAGCAAAGTCAAAAAGACTCCAAGGATCTTTGAAAAAATCTTTTTTATAAACAGAGATTCTCATAAGGATCTCAATGGTGAAAATACCGATAACAATACCATCAATAAGGGCTAATATATTCCCATAACTTGCAATTAAATCTTTTGATGTCCCCATTCCAAGGGTGATTCCATTAAGGATGATTAATCCTGTAATAAAATTTTGAAAACTCTTTGCTTCTACGATATCCTTAATCATAATTTATCTCCTACTTAGTAACGATAGAAAAAGTTAGATCTTTAATCTCTTTATGCTCTTTAATGAAATCATTAAGAGTTTTCAGATCTAAGTTCTTGATTTTTTCCAGTTGGCTTTTACTCCAGCCTAGCTCTTTTCCTTTGTAAAATTCGTTGAAACTACGTCCTAGCCTTTGGCTCATAGTCTCAACTCTTAAAGGTTCACTTCCTTGTAAAAATTTCTTTGCATCATCTAGTTCTTGTTGGGTTACACCTTTTTTTACAAACTCATCTACAAGTTCTTGGACAACCTCTTTAGCCTCTTTTTCGCTCTCTAATTTTGTTTGAAGATATCCACTAAAAAATGTTGATGTTTTATTAAGATTAAATCTTGAATAAGCAGAGTAAGCAAGACCTCTTTTTACACGGATCTCCTCCATCATTCTGCTTCCAAAACCACCACTTCCAAGGATAAATGCAGCAGTTTTAGCGATATACTCATCATCACTTTTTTCTAAATATAGAGGAGAACCAAAGTAGATATAAGCTTGTTCTGTTTCTTTTTTTACTCTTACGTCTTTTCTATCTTTCCCAAGATTTACCAGCTTTAGCTCTTTATCGTTACCAACTTCTAAAACTCCTAAAAGCTCTTTTGTAGCCTTTTTTGCTTCATCAATATTCAGATCTCCACCTACAACAACAATCGCTTTTTTAATTACAACTCTTTGGTTTATAAACTCTTCAATATCTTTCAGTGAGATCTTTTCAATACTCTCTTTTGTCCCAATAG
>JAOXRY010000393.1 GCA_025800305.1 Campylobacterales bacterium
GATTCTTCTCTACAACAGGAGATTATATAACACATATTATCCCACTTAGTAACTGGATTGGGAGAGAAGATAGTCAGTGGTTTCATGGTTGGACTGTATTTTATTGGGCGTGGTGGGCTTCTTGGTCTCCTTTTGTTGGGATGTTTATAGCTAGGATCTCAAAAGGAAGAACTGTAAGAGAGTTTATAACTGCTGTTTTACTTATTCCAACACTTATCACAATTATCTGGATGACAGCTTTTGGTGGATCTGCATTAGAGCAAGCAGTTGGAGGAGTTGGTCAACTTGCTAATGGGGTCAGTGATGTGTCTTTAGCAATGTTTCAAATGCTTGAAAATCTTCCTTTAACATCAATAACTTCTTCTTTAGCAATTATTTTGGTTCTTATATTTTTTGTAACATCTTCTGATTCTGGCTCTTTAGTAATTGATAGTATTACTGCTGGTGGAAAAGTAGACGCACCGATTCCTCAAAGAGTATTTTGGGCTGTTATGGAGGGTGTTATAGCAGGGGCTTTACTCTTTATCGGAGGAAAAGAAGCACTACAAGCTCTTCAAGCAGGAGCAATTACAACAGGATTACCTTTTGTTGTCGTTCTTCTCTTTATGTGTATAAGTCTCTATAAAGGTCTGTTAAGTGAGAAAAAATAGAGAATATTTATAGTTTTTTAGAAAGTAGTTCAATTTTTTTATTCAAAAAGTTCAGAGTGAGTGCCTATTCTTATTAGTTTTAGGTACTCTTCATCGGTAGTATACATAATCAATAAATCTCCACTAATGTGAAACTCTCTAAAATCTTTTAATTCACCTTCTAGTTGATGGTCTTTTGTTTCTGTTGGTAGTTGCTCTTCTTTTAAAAGAGTTGAAATATAGTGTATATATTTTTCATAGAGTTTATCGGTGAATTTTATTTTTTTATAGTCTTTAATAAAACTTTTTGAACGAAAGAGCTTAAGCATTTTTTTTAGATTCCTCTAAAAACTCTTCCATTGTAGACACTTCACCATCAAGATTTTTGGTTTCTTCTATCGCTTTTCTTGTTGCATCATTTGGGATTTTAAGTTCAAACGGAATTCCATTCTCTTGTTTAATACGGTGCATAAAAAGATTGATAGCTTGAGATGTACTAAGACCTATCTCTTTTAAAATTTTCTCAACATCATCTTTTAACTTGTTATCAATTCTAGCTCTTACTGTACCATCTAGTGCCATTCTAAAGCCTTTTTGATTTATTGTAGCACAAATATGCTACAAGCGCAAGAAGTAGTTTTTTTGTATTATTCCCCTTATGAAAAAACTATATATTCTCTCTTCCGGTGCAGGAGGAAAAAATTATTTAACTTCTGAGGCTAAAGAAGCTTTAGACAGCTGTGATGTTATTGTTGGATTTACAAAGTATATTGAAGATCTTGAAGGTCTATTAGACGGCAAAGAGATCTACACATCTGGAATGACAAAAGAGATCGATAGATGTAATCAAGCAATCGAATTTGCAAAGTCTGGAAAGACTACGGCTATTGTTTCCAATGGTGATGTAAATGTCTACGGAATGGCAACTTTAGTTGTTGAACTGATTGATGAGAAAGATCTTTGGGATGAAATTGAAGTTGTCTCTATTGCTGGTGTAACAACATTTTTTGCTCTTGCTTCAAAAGTTGGTGCTCCAATTTCTGGGGACTTTGCCTCTATCTCTTTGTCTGATAGATTAACGGATATAGATCTAATTCAAAAAAGAGTTCAAAGTGCTTTAGAGTATGATTTTGTTGTAGGGATCTATAATCCAAAATCAAAAACAAGAATCAAACCTTATGAAAACTTTCTAAGATCTTTAGAGAGTGTTGAAAACAGAGTGGCTGTTATTGGCTCTCATATTGGAAGAGAGAATGAAGAGATAACTATTACTGACTCTAAAACTCTTATCGAAGATGGAATTGAAAACTCTAAGATCTCAATGTCTACTCTTATCTTAGTAGGGAACTCAAACACAAAAAATATTAAGAACAGTAAAGTTCTCACACCAAGAGGGTATTTAAATAAATACGATACTACGGGAAATCTTAAAAGAGTATAGAGGAATTGAGCCTATTTCAAAAGGCTTGACAAACTTTAACTACAAGCTTCATGGAGATCCAGACAGGTTTTTAAAGATCTATAGATACCCAGATAGAGAAAAAGTTGAGGTTGAGATAGATCTTTTAAAACAGCTTGGAATGAAAGCTTCTTTGTTTTCTCATAAAGAGAAACTGGGAATTATCACAGAATTTATAGATGGTGATGAACCAGAGCAAAATGAGAAGAATATTTATAAAATTGGAAAAACTTTGGGGAATTTTCATAAAGTTAAAAATCCCAATTTAATTGTTAAAAATCCAAAAGAAGATTTTGAAAAATTACAAGAGGAGATCTTCTCTTTAGATCTAAAAGAGTTCCAAGACCTAATTAAACTGTGTCAACAAATCCCTTTTAATGACCTGCCAAAATCAACAATTCACGGTGATGTTTTCTTAGATAACCTCCTTGCCAAAGAAGGTGAGATCTATTTAATTGATTATGAAGAGGTGTGTGTGAATAACTCTTTATATGACATAGGTCGTGGTGTTATAGGATGCTGTATTAAATCCAAAGAGATAAACCGAGATCTTGTAAAGAGTTTAATTAAAGGCTATGAAGAGATAAGAGAGATTGAAGAGGTAGAAAAAGAGTTTCTAGATCTGTATATAGTTTATTTAGGAATATATTCTGCTTTTTGGAGATACAAAGAGTTTAATATCACCAGAAAAGATCCTGATCAAAAGGAACTTTATCTAGATATTCTAAATCCAGTTTTACAATTTTCAAATAACCTCCCAACATAAAACTTTAAAAAATGGAATGAATTTGGCTTGTTAAATACCAATTAATTAAGTATTGGAATTTTATGCAAACAGGTTTTTATCAAAATACAGGTGGAATGGTAACCCAGTTTAACAGACTGGATATGGTTTCAAACAACCTTGCAAACCTTAATACAAATGGCTTCAAAAGAGATGATTTGATCATTGGTGATTTTATGCGTCTTTACAAAGAAGAACGAGATATTCTCCCAATTGAAAACAACACAAAAGATGGAAGTAAGTTTCTTAACCGTTCAATGGTGAGAGTTCCTATTGTTGTGGAAGAGTTTACAGATCAAAGTGGAGGAGCAATTCTTAGTACAAACAATCCTCTTGATGTTGCTTTTCAACAAAAGAATATGTTTTTTGCAATAGAGACTCCTGCTGGAAAAAGATATACAAGAGATGGCTCTTTTTCTCTAAATCAAATAGGAGAGGTTGTAAACAAAGAAGGACACAAGCTTCTTTCAATAACAGACCAGCCAATTAGACTAAACCCAAGTCAAAGTGTAACAATCTCAACAGATGGAAGAATCTATACAAAGAATGAGGGAACTCTTAATGAGCCAGGGCTTGTAGGGCAGATAAAAATAGTCACTTTCGAAAATCCAAAATATCTTCAAAAAATGGGAAATAATCTCTTTGTAACAGACAAAGAAGAAGTTGCTATGACTGGAGATAATCTTGTTAAGCAAGGTTTTATAGAAAAAAGCAACGTAAATGCAGTTAGTGAAATGACATCACTAATTGAAGTGAATAGACTGGTCGGAATGTATCAAAAAGTTATGGATACACAGATGAATGAGCTTAATCAAGATGCGATTAATAAGCTTGGAATAGTAAAGGTTTAGTGAATGAATACAAAAGTCTATCCATGTAAGCAACAAAGTTGCGAGGGCACTCTGCCGAAGAGTTCTTTCTTGGACTTGTTCAAGGAAGAAGTAAATAGTAGAACACAGATGAATGAGCTTAATCAAGATGCGATTAATAAGCTTGGAATAGTAAAAGTTTAAAGGAGTAAGTGGTGGTCAGAAGTTTATATACAGCAGCAACAGGAATGAAAGCACAACAGCTTTCAATTGACACAATTTCAAATAATATTTCCAATGTAAATACAGGTGGATATAAAAAACAAAGAGCAGAGTTTGCAGATCTTTTCTATCAAACTATGGAATATGCAGGAACAAGTACATCAGCAACGACGATTTCTCCAACTGGTATTGAGGTTGGTCTTGGTGTGAGGCCTACATCGATTCAAAAGATCTTTACAGAAGGTACTTTAAAAGAGACAGGAAACTCTCTTGATATCGCTATTACTGGAGAAGGTTTTTTCCAAGTTTTACTTCCTGACGGAAATACTGGATACACAAGAAACGGTAGTTTTAAAATGGATGCAAATGGAACTGTCACAACTTCTGATGGTTATCCACTTCAGCCACAACTTACTATTCCTGCTGATACAACACAGATTACAATTGGTGCAGATGGTACTGTTTCAATTATGCAAGCAGGACAGACGGCAGCAACTCAGCTTGGAAACATTGAATTAGCAGATTTTATCAACCCTGCTGGTCTTCATGCTCTTGGTGATAATAATTACATTAATACAGCAGCTTCAGGTGCCCCTATTGTTGGAACTCCAGGTCTTAATGGTCTTGGTCAAACAAGACAGAGATTTTTAGAACTTTCAAATGTTCAGCTTGTTGAGGAGATGACAGATCTAATCACCGGGCAAAGAGCTTATGAAGCAAGTTCTAAAGCAATTACAACTTCTGATGAGATGCTATCAACTGTTAATGGTCTTAAAAGGTAATAACTAACTACTAGACTGATTTTAAGAAAGCCCTGTAGTTAAGGGCTTTTCTTTCTAATTAAACTTCTTCTAAAAGTCACTAATAAGTAATAAAAAATTGTTATAATAGATCTTTAAGAGGCAATACTATAGACATTTTGGAGACTTTTATGGGGAAAGTGATTTTTGCCTTTTTATTTTTAGTACTTGGTCTGTATTCGGCACCAGGTGACATTGATATTTCTTTTGGTACTTCAGGGTTTTCTGATAACTTTCAAGATCCTAATTATCAGTATACGACCTACAAAGATTTTGCTGTTCAAAGTGATGGGAAAATTGTAGCAGTTGGAAAAACTTATTACACCACCCAGAGTAACTGGAATCTTTTAGTAAGCCGTTTTAATCCAAATGGTTCTGTTGATACTACATTTGGTACAAATGGTCATATTGTTGATGATTTTGGTTCTAGTAAGGTACAAGAGTTCTTTTCATTGCAGATTGATCCTATGGGAAATATTTATGCTTTTGGAAATACTAATTTAGACACTACTCAAGATATTTTACTTGCAAAGTATGATTCTTCTGGTACACCTGTGAAAGCTTTTAATGGAAGTGGTTATAGTACGGTTACTGTAGGTGTTCAAACACATAATGCACCTTCTGTGTCATGCGATAAGTTAAAATGTGCAAAGTAAATTAGGGAAAAAAGAGCTACATAAAAACCTAAACCTTAAAAGAATAAATTAATTAGTGAAAGTGATTATCTTACTACATATGAACCTAATATTAGTTGGGTTTATTTTAGTAAAAATAAAACTAAAAAAGGTTCTTATCTTCAAGAGGTAGATTCAAAACAGGGTTTTTGGTTTCACTCATCAGAAGAGGTAGTATTAAAACTTCCTGATTCTAAAGATAGAACAGATGATAAGATCTTACTAGATGATGGTTGGACACTTATTGGAATAAATTCTGAAAAAACACCAAAATCACTTGTAGAAAATCTTTATAAAGATAACCCAACAAAAATTATTGATGCTTTATGGACCTACGAAGAACAAAAGTGGAAAGTCTATTTCCCAAACTCTCAAGTCGATTCAACCACATCAACTTCAACACCAAGAATTACTACAGTCAAATCTACAGAGGGAATCTGGGTGAGAGCTAGAAATAAATAAGAGCCTACATTGATAGGCTTTCTTTTTTTCTAAAAGTCACAAAGAGGTAATTCCCTCATGGTATAATTAGACATATTATATTTTTAATAGGAATAATTATGAAAAAATTTACTATTTTATTTTTGCTATTTTTTACAACGTCTTTATTTGGAGGCTATGAATTAGCCACTAGCTTTGCAACAGCTGGAGGGAGTTCAACTTATGGTGTAGGACTGACAAAAGACAGTAGCAATAACCTTTACGCTTCTAATCAAGATGGAAAAATCTATAAAATCACTCCATCAGGTACAGTTACAGAGTTAGCTAATGGTTTAGGACTCATTAATGGGATTTCTATGGTTTCAGCTAATAATAGATTGTACGTTTCGATTTACAACTCAGGTGGAAATCTTCATCACTTAGATTATACTAGTTCTTGGGCATCTAGCTTATCTGAAGTTAGTGTTCCAGGTACTTCTAGAAACTGGGATGTTGTAGTTGATGGAAGTTCCAATGCTTATATTATGAGTATAGATACACCAAGTACTAAAGTATCAAAATACGATGGCTCTACTGCAACAGAGATGGCTTCATTATCTGAAAATTATGAATATAATCATGATGGTAGTTATGCTTTAGCAGCAGATAGCACCCATTTATATATTGCATGGGGATTAGATGGAAATAAAAAAATCGAAAAGATACCTTTATCAGGTGGTGCACCTGTTTTAGTTACTAATACTTCCTATAAAGTTAGAGGAATGGCTTTTGATTCTAATGGAGAACTCTATGTATGTGACAGTACAAATGGAGAGATTAAAAAGATAAATACGTCAAATGGTACAGCAACTACAATTATAACAGGACTTAGTGAACCGGAAGCTATTGTTTTTGATTCTAGTGATAAGATGTTTATCTACCAAACAGATGGACAGATAATGCAGTCAGTTCCAACAGTACCTTCGTTAAAGTTAGAAACTCATGGTGGAGTTTTACAGTTTCCTTTAGGAAGAGAAAACTATGTCTCTTTACCTGATATGACTTTTTCTGGAGATATTACGGTGGAGGCTTGGATAAATACCAGTAGTGGAAGTCAGCACACAAGAATACTTGAGTTGGGGGATGGAAGTGCTTTTACATTTTCACTAGATGCTTCAAATAAACTTTATGATGGTGCTGTCGTTACCTCTACAGGGGTACCACATAATACTTGGACTCATGTAGCCATTGTAAAAACTGGTATGGATAGTATAATCTATATAAATGGAGTCCAGGCTGCATCAGGTAGTACGGCTACTTCTGTTAACGGGAGTTACAGTACCAATAAAATTCATAGATCAGAAGCAACAGGGTCAGATAATCAAAATCCAATTCTTATTGATGAAATGAGAATTTGGAATACAGCTAAAACAGTACAGCAGATTAAAGACAATATGAATCTTCAATTAAATCCAATGAACCATTTAGATCTTTTGGCTTACTATAATTTTGATGAGAGAATGGGGAATAAGGTTAGAGATCTAAAAAGTGGAAATGACGGAACTATTGTTGGTGATGTTGTAAGAGTAAACTTTTTAGGAGATATGGTAAGGTTCGATGGTTCTGGAGATCATGTCTCAGTTGGTGATATTATAGAAAGTAAAAGTCGAATTTCCCATGTAGCTTGGATTAAAGTGGATCAATACTCTAGCCAAAGTGGAGCAGTTATAGGAAAATACCAAGTCGATTTTCTAGCTGTTAATAATACGGGAAGCTTATTTACAAAGTTTGGTGATGGAACAAGTTACAATGAGAGTACAAACTGTGTAGTTGATAGCAAAATAATAGAACTTAATAAATATTACCATGTAGCTATGACAACAGATACAACTGCCAATGAAACTAAGCTTTATATTAATGGAAAACTAGAGAAAACTTGTAATACTTCAATGGTAACAGGAGAGAATTCAAGTATAAGAGCTATTGGTTCTTATTCTCCAAGTTCTACAGGAGGGTATCGTTTTAGAGGAGATATATCTCAAGTATCTACATGGACAAAAGCCTTAAGTCAAGAAGAGATTCAAGAATTGATGATATCTGCTCCAGATCTTACAGATTCAAATCTTGCAGGATATTGGCCTTTAAATGAAGGAAGTGGTAATTCTACAAAAGATTACTCATCCAATGGAAACGATGGAACTATTACAGGTGCTACGTGGGTAAAGGAGATACCAGAAATCTATGGTGACACTCTTTACACAACAGAAGGCATAAGATCTTGGGAACGTCTTATAGGGGAAAATATTCCTTCTGCTAATTTTACTCAAGCTAATGGCAATATTGGAAGCTTTAGCTCTTCTTTTGGTAGTTTTATTCATACTGGAGTTGTATCCAATAATTTAATTTTTAGTGAGACTACTTCAGGGTTAACATTTAATGGTAAGAGTGTTGTTCATCCAGTGCCTAATCAATTTAAACTTCATCTTCAAAACTACAGTCCACTATTTAAAAAAATTGTGAGTATTGAAGCTATAGAAGTAGGTGGAGGAAGTGAAAGAGTAATTTTTACAAGTAACTTAGCAAATGGAAGCTCTACTTTAAAATCAATTTTAAACTCTTGGGATGGAACTTTTGTTTTTAAGTTTGTCATTGATAACAATAATGATGGCTTAGGAGATGAGGATTGGTTTTATGATTTTGGATTAAATAAGTTAAAAACTGAATTGGAAAGCACAGCGATA
>JAOXRY010000415.1 GCA_025800305.1 Campylobacterales bacterium
CCAAAAAGTATAGCCCTTCCATTCTCTTTAACATCAATCAAAAACCAAGAACCAACCAAATTTTTCAAATACGCTTCAAACTCAGATTTTCCTTGGCTAGACAAGTTAACATCAAACAAACATGGTTCATGAAGATTACACATTTTTCTTAGCTGATATAACTGTTTCCAGGAATCAATCTTTCCCGAAATTCTATTTTTCTCTATGTCACATGAAATTGATTTGTCTTTACAGAGAGCGTTTAACCAGCTTGAATCAAAAGATAGTAGTCCCCCCTTTTTTAAATTATTTTTTGATTCTACTACAACTAAATATCGCGCCACCTCTTCCCCAGAAGGAGTTTTTTCTACTAGCATAACAATCCCCTTTTTAAGGGCAACAATACGCCACTGTCCATTACCTAGAGATTCTAAATCCACTACATTCTTTCTTGTTACATGAAGAGAGTTACCTATATTAAAGGAAAGTTTCTCTATATCTCCTGGCTTCATTTTTAGCTTTGAAAGGGGAGTAGATTCTAAATCTAAAGACAAAATAAAAAAAAGAA
>JAOXRY010000425.1 GCA_025800305.1 Campylobacterales bacterium
TTGGGATTGATATATTCTAACGAGATTAAACCAAACTTATCATTTGTCGGTTTTTGAAACGACGCAAAAAATCTTTTCCTTTTATCAACACCTAAAAGCTCTTTATCATTAATAGTCCATTGATAAAATTTTGATTTTTTAGTTTTATTCTCTTTTAAGAAGATCACTTCTTTTAACAAGACACCAATTCCTCTAACAAATAAGGCCAGCTCTTTTGGATTCACTTCACTTGATTCTCTAAGAAGTTTATCTTCTATTGAAGACTTCATCCTAATTTTACCAGCGACCGACCAATCGATTTCAAATGTTTCTTGATTATGAAGAGGAAAATCTAGTCCAAGGGTCCACTTACTCTCTTTTTGATCTAAAAAACTCTCAAAGCTAAAAACATATTTTCTTCCCGAAACATGTAAGCGCCCTCTTCCTTCAGATGTTAAACAGATTTTTTTTGACTCAAAGGCCACATCACGAGTTAATTTATATGAATTGAATAATGAACAACTATTTAAAGAAAATAATAGCACTAATAAAGCTGTTGATTTTAGAAACACCTAAACCTCCATGTTCATTTTTGGTTTAGGCTATCTTACCTTAAAAAAGAT
>JAOXRY010000448.1 GCA_025800305.1 Campylobacterales bacterium
CCATCTGAAAAACCTAAGCAACAACCTTTGCAATCTCCTAAGCCTCCAAAGGCTTAAAAAAAATTATAATGTCAAACTACTTGTTTGTTCCTGAAGTTTGCTTCTAACATTCATAAGTATTTTACCTAAGTTATTTTGACCTTCTCTAGTTTCAATATCAACTCCCCAGAAGGTGTCGTCCCAATCATTACCCTCTTCTAGAGTCATATCCTTTGTTGATAAAAGCATTTTGGCTAATTCAGAATGATTTAGGAATTTCTGCTCAACAAAATCTTTCATAAAACCTAATTTTACATCATCCCAATCACTTCTTAATGGAAAATCTTCTTGGCTACCATATTCTTTTGATGCAAAAGGAGTCATTCCAACTATTTTTCTTTGGACATCTTTATCCAATGTTTTACTGGCCACATAGGCATTTTCCACACAACTATAAACATTCCCATTAAAAAGTATTTTCAATTTATGAGGATACATTGCTCCTTCTTTATTTTTAAAAGGATAAAAGTTAGATAAAAACCTTGTTTCAGTTTTTGTAAATGTTTCTATTTTGTCTTTCATAATATAATTACTATAATAAGCTTTATATTAAATGTCAATAAATATAAATGTATTATAAACACTTGCAATTTACCATACATTGATATAAAGTAACTATTGTGCAAGCAGGAGTTTTCTTTTGTTTGTATGGATTGCTAGGGCGTGAGAACCCTTCTATACAATAAAATTAACAGCAATCCCAGTCTTCTTATGGCTGGGTGCCGATGAATATCCAATAAATCGGGCTGTGTATAGACAGTTCTCAACCCCAGCCACTTCTATTTTGAAGTGGTTTTTGTTTTAAACAAACAGGGAGAACTGAAAATGAAAAAAAATTTAATAATAGGTATAGTATTTATGCCTCTTCTGGCAAATGTGCCCACCGCCGGTGCAAAAATGCTAGAGAAAGACTATGTTAAAAAACATTGTGAAGGCATAGTCGAATACAAAAACCCAGATAAAACTCGAATTGATTGCTTAACAGATACTCAAGCAATGGAATATGACTTCGGCTCCAAGTGGGCTGAGTGTGTATCTCAAGCTCTGTATTATGGAGAATTAACAGGTAAAGAGCCTGTTTGTGTGCTTATCTTAGATAAAGATGAAAAAAGGTTTTTAGAAAGAGCTAAGAAGCTTAAGAGCACAAAACCATCGCAATTAAAAATTAAAATAATTACAAAAGAAAAAAACAAGAAGAAAAATAAATAATACTGGGTACTGATAATCCTAAGGTTTTTTCTTACTCTTGTTCTTTTTTGCTCTGGAGCATCATTGTTTGCCAAATGCTCTTTAGCATCTCAGCATTTATGCCCTGCTCAGTAGCTAGAGACTCAAGTTTTTTGTAAATAATTTCTTCTCTGCCAGAGTTTAGTATAGGGAGATTGTTCGCTTTCTTATACTCTCCTACTTTTTTAGTGATTTTAAATCTCTGAGCTATTTGTTTTACAATTTCTTCATCTATATGATTGATTTCTTCTCTTAATTCTGATAAATCTTGCATGTTTTTCTCCTTTTTCTGGAGTATAAAGTAAAAAAAATGAAAAATGAAGAAAAAAGTTGTTGACAACATAAAAAAAATGAGTTATAAGTTTGTCTTGTAAAAACTAGTGCTGAATTAGCTCAATTGGTAGAGCAACCGCCTTGTAAGCGGTAGGTTGTTGGTTCGATTCCGACATTCAGCACCATTAAAAAACCCACCTTTTAGGTGGGTTTTTTTGTTGGTGTTGGGTGGAGGAGGATAGTTTCCGAAAATACGGTAGATTATATATATTATCCTTATGAGTGTAATGAAGAATCTTCTTGTGTTACTGGATGTAAATGAACATTACACAGGCATGAAAAGATTCTTCGTTACACTCAGAATGACATGGAAACAAAAGACATAACAAAAAGATTCTTCGACTCTTTATAGTCGCTCAGAATGACTGAATTGATTAAGTATGGGTTGATATCCAGTGGCACAGTGAGATTCTTCGACTCCTTGCAGTCGCTCAGGATGACCTTATCTAAAAAACACATACCATCCCAACCCGTCTCTCCCCATCCTATTTTGTCATTCTGAACGGACACACTTGTGTGGTAGTGAAGAATCTCATTGTGTTACTGGATGTAAGTTGATATTACACAAGCATGAAAAGATTCTTCGTTACACTCAGAATGACATTACCTAAAAAAACACCATTAATCCCCAGCCTGTCATTCTGAACGG
>JAOXRY010000020.1 GCA_025800305.1 Campylobacterales bacterium
CAGATAACCAAAAGATGAATTTGGCTTCAGCCATAAATAATAAAACTCCTTTAACTCTCAGAATAAAACATACTAATCTCAGAGGAAATGATGAATTGATGCTTACAAAAACACAAATTGGTAAAATACGAAAATCATTAGCCAATGGAACAGGAACTGACATAAAAATAAGTAAAACACAAATCAGAAAAGTAGCAAAACATGGAGGAAATTTATTTACATCACTTGCAAGTCTTGGAGCAAGAGTATTGCCTTACGCTGTAAAAGGACTTTCAAAAGCTGTTCCAGCATTGGCAACTGGTGCTGTTTCTGCACTCGGATCTCTAGGAATTGATAAGATTTTTGGTAAAAGCATCACTATTCCAAAAAAATACTTTCCAATCTTACCAATGATTGTAAATGAATTAACAAAATCTCAAATAGACCAAATCAATAAAGCCAGTCAAACAGGAGGAAGATTAGTCTAAAAACCAACAAGAAAACAAATTGAAGGTGGATTATTGGGAATTCCAATGGCAATTAGCTTAGTATCAAAAATGTTAGGTGGTGGTCTTCAAGTTGATAAAGCGCCATCAACAAAAAAAATGAGTAATGTTTATGTACCTCAGGAGCGACAAGAACAGTA
>JAOXRY010000034.1 GCA_025800305.1 Campylobacterales bacterium
TAGTTAATGGAGAAAAACAGCTAATTCAAATTAGTGGTGTTATTAGACCTTATGATATTGGACAAGACAATACAATCTCTTCTAGCCTTATTTCTGATGCAAGGATTCTTTATAGAACAGAAGGTGATATTGCAAGAAATACAAGTCAAGGTTGGTTTAGTAAAATGCTAGAGGCTATTTGGCCATTTTGATATTAATGGAATTTAAAAAAGGAAATATATGGAAAATGTAGGATTTGCGTTTTTTGACGCAGTTGTTTTTTTAGTTCATCAAGTGATTTGGTTATATATTTGGGTTGTGATTATCGCATCTGTGATTACATGGGTTCAGCCAGATCCTTATAATCCAATTGTTCAGATCTTAGATAGGCTTACATATCCAGTTTTAGAAAAGGTAAGAAATACTATTCCAACAACTTTTGGTGGTGTTGATTTGGCTCCTATTGTTGTGATTTTAGGACTTACTTTTATTGATAGGTTTTTAGGTACTCTACTTTCTTGATTAAAAAACTACTATTTTTAGCTCTGCTTGTTGTAGAGCTTCTCTCCTCTGCTAAAATTTATGACAAAATAAAAGACAAACCAGAGTCTAGAGCAAAAGACTTCTATACTCTTTTATATCTTGAACAAGCAGAAGACAAAAAAAAAGCCAAGGAGCTTTTTTATGGTGTCAGAAAATTAAAGCAGACACATATTAACAACCTTGCAAGAATTGATGAGGATGACTCTTTAAAAGAGATTCGTAGATGTCAGAAACTCTCCTTTCAAAAGCTTTTAAAAGAGAGTTTAGATTGTAGTTTAGTTGGCTTTTCTTTGGCTAAAGCTTCTAGTCTTTCTAATAATGACAGACTTTTATTAGCTCTTAAATACGAAAAAGCAGATCCAAAAAAAGCAGATTTACTTCACACAATGTCCTATGGAGTTAAATTCAATCCTAAAAATGTTGATACATCTTTAAAGATCTTCAACGGAAGTGGATGGAGTTACCGAAATAAAAAACTTGATGTAAAACTTTCCAAGAGCTTTTTAAAAGCAGCAGAGACAAATTGGAGAATTAATAAAGCAGTAGAAAACGTTGTCCTTTCTCCTAATTTAAAACGTTTTGGAGACTCATTACTTGGTCTTAATCCAGAAAAACTAAGTAGTAGAGGAGCTTTTTATTATGGGATCTTATCTTTAAAAAAAGGCTTTGAAAAAAAGGCTATCAGGGGCTTTAAAGCAGCGTTGAAAAAAGAGAAAAAACCAAGAGAATTGGATAAGCTGAACTTTTGGCTTTGGAAATTAACAAATAATGGAAAATATAGAGAAGCAGTTTTAAGTAGTACAAATATCAATATCTATTCACTTTATACAAGAGAGCAAAACAGAAAAAAGTTTTTTACAATCTATACCAAAGCTCCATCTGTAAAAAAAGCAAAAAAGCTTTCAAAAGATGAGATTACAGATCCTTTCTTTTGGGGTGAACTTTTAGATGAACTGAGAAGTACAAAAAAAGAGGAGAGTGAACCACTTTTATATAAGCTAGGAGGCGATGATGCTGAACCTTTTAGATCTTTTGTCTACAACCATATTAGTGGATATAAAAGAGATTATTATATTAACCCGTGGAAAAGTAATTTAAAAGGAAAATCTTTAGATTATCAAGCTCTTGTTCTCTCCTTAGCTAGACAAGAGAGTCATTTTATCCCATCAGCACTATCAAGATCTTACGCAATCGGTGCAATGCAGATGATGCCTTTTTTAATCAAACACATTGGAAAGAAGAAGAAAGAGGATATCTGGCTTCCTGAGTTCTTTAATAAAGATAGAATCTTGCCTTATGCTTTTGGTCATATTGATTGGCTAAGAGCCAATCTTGAAAGTCCACTGTTAATTGCTTATGCTTATAATGGTGGACTTGGGTTTACAAGAAGAAATGTAATAGGAAAACTGTTTCAAGGTCATAAATATGATCCATTTTTTAGTATGGAGTTAGTTCCTGCTGGAGAACCTAGAGAATATGGGAAAAAGGTTCTTTCCAACTATTATGTTTATAGAAATGTGCTAAAAAAGCCTGTTACTTTTGACTATCTTTTTAAACAGATAAAGTAGGTTTTAATGGAAAATTTTCTACTAATTTTTATAGCTTTAGCTATTGGATATCTTCTTGGAAAAAGTGAGATTTTTCCCAAAGAAGCATCAACTGTACTTAACCAATTTGTAATCTATATCTCCCT
>JAOXRY010000071.1 GCA_025800305.1 Campylobacterales bacterium
TAGAGTGAGAGAAAGAGGACTTAACAATTCAAACTATGAAGTACAACTTAACTCAAAATTCCCTTACGAAATCAAACCTTTGCCTAGTGACGCTGAAATTGTGAAAAAGACATCTTTTACAGATAAATGGAGTAGATACTACATTATAATTTTTACAAAACAACCAACTTCAACTTTTGGTTTAAAACTAATAAATAGAACTACAAAATCAGGGATTACTCTTAATTTTAAAAAGTAAAAAAGTAGACAATTCCTGTAGTAAATAAAGAGATAATAGCACCATAACCAACAATAGCAGCACTCAGCCTTGGAGCTAGTCCTGCCATAGAAGCGACAACTCCAGCTGTAATCATAGGAGACATACCAGCCTCTAAAATTGAAACCTTTCCAGCAAGATCATCCCAACCAAAAATATAACAAACTCCAAAAGCAATAAATGGTGCAAAGAAAAGCTTCATCAGCAAAGCCAGGAAAAAAGGTTTAATATCATCTTTTGGAAGTTTTAATTTTAACTGAATTCCAACAGCAACTAATGCAATAGGAACAATTGTAGAAGCTAAAGATTCTAAAACAGAATCAACTGTTTTTGGAAAGTCCATTCCTATAAAAAATAGAGCTACAATCAATGCAATAAAAGGGGGAAAAGTAAGGATTTTTTTAATAATAACTTTTCTATCTATCTCTACTTTTTGTGAGTATAAAGAGGCGATAAATGTTCCATAGGTTGCAAGGGCTAAGAAACTACCAAGTTGGTCATACACAATCACATACCCTAAAGCTTCTTGACCATAATAAGCATCAACAATAGGAATTCCTAAAAATGAACTATTGGGAAGTACACCCACTAACAAAAGAGCTCCCGTAACCTCTTTTGAAAAACCAAAGATCTTTGAAAGTTGTAATATAGTCAAAGCTGTTACAATCATCACAACCCAAAAAACCACAACAGGAATAATCATCTCCATAGATAATGAGAGCTTTGG
>JAOXRY010000085.1 GCA_025800305.1 Campylobacterales bacterium
GGGCGGACCTTATAGAAGAAGAGAAGTTGTTTTTAAAGCGATAGATTTTCAAAAGCAACTTAACGAAGCATTAAAAGAAAATCTTCAAACTTTTGAGTATGAAGACCCTTTAGATGAAGAATATGGCTACAAAGATAAAATTCACCCTTCAATAATGTCTGTTTTGGTCGATAAAGTAGTAAGAGATGACACAAAGCCAAAGATGAAATTTGAGCCTAATCATCCTGATGCAAATAAAGACGGTTATGTTGCATATCCAAATATCAACCCAGTTGTTGAAATGGCAGATATGATTGAAGCCAGTCGTGCATACCAAGCCAATGTCTCTTCTTTCCAAACGGCAAAGGGAATGGCAAACAGCGCGATTGAGTTGTTAAAAGTATAACGGATTTAATTGTTTTTACTTAGCGGGTTTACAAATTTCACTAGTGAAATGGGCACTCCGCCGAGGAGAACTTTTGGAGCTTTGCTCGAAAAGTTGTATAATTAAATAAAAATAGGAAAATTTGGTGGCAGATTTATTAAATAAAGTTGGAGAAATCCTTCCTAAAGAACTTCAAGCAGCTAGCACTAATCCTGTACCAACAGGAGATGATAAAGGCTTCGCAGATCTTTTACAAAAATCATTAAACCAAACAAATACCCTACAACAAAATGCAGAAAAAGCAGCTGTTGATATTGCTACTGGACAAGTAAAAGATCTTCATCAAGCAGCAATCGCAATCGGAAAAGCAGAAACAAGTATGAAACTTATGCTTGAAGTAAGAAATAAAGCTGTAAGTGCGTACAAAGAGATCCTTAGAACTCAACTATAATGTCTCAATTTAATAGAGACAAAGAGGAAAATACAGGGAAGATCCTTGCTATTTTTATCTTTATTGTTCTCTTCTTCATCCTTTTTTTAACAGGAACAGTCAAAGAGATCTTCTCATCAAAAAATAAAACAAAAACAACAAAAGTACAAAAACAAGATCCCTTTAGAGGAAGTATAAAAACCTCTGATGGTTTAAAAATAGCCTCTTCTTCTGATATTTGGTACTTTGCTCTTAATGGAAAAAATATTAAAGAAGATAAAAAAGAGTTGGTAGCAAAGCTTATATCTGTCTATACCAACATCACACAACAAGAAGTCTTATATTTAATTAATAAAAATAAGAGAGTCGTTATAAATAACAAATTAACAACAAAAGAAGCAAAAAGACTTAAAAGGCTCTCTAAAAGCCTTGATAAAATGAGAGCTTTTAAAACCTTTAGAACGGGTGATTCTGTTAGAAGATTTGGCTTTGAAATTGTAAAAACAAAGGTTCAAAAAAGAATATATCCTTACAAAGATTTACTTAGTCCAGCACTAGGCTTTGTCAGTAAAAGCAGTGGTGAACCACTGAGTGGTATTGAAAAATATTACGATGAAACATTAAAAGCCAATAAAGAGGGGTGGATCTATGCTCAAAAAGATATAGGTGGAAACCTTATATATAATAAAAAATTAGAGTACAACCCTTCTGTTGATGGAAACACTATAATTCTTACAATCAATGGAAAACTACAGAAAAAAATAGAAAAAATTCTTACTGAAAAAAAAGAAGAATTTGAAGCAAAAGAGGTTATTGCCTCTGTAATGGACTCAAAAACAGGAGAACTTCTAGCGTTTGCATCTTCCAATAGATATGATCCTACAGATATAAAGAATGTATCCTTTACTAAAGTCTCAGCTTTACAGCACTACTATGAAGCTGGATCGGTTATTAAACCTTTTATTCTTAGCTATGCAATAGAAAAAGGATATGTAAAAAGATATGATCTTCTAAAAGGTTATAACGGACGGTGGAAACTGGGGAAAAAGACTATTATTGATGACGTAAGAAAGTTTAATCTTATAAGCGTGGAAAACATTTTAATCTACTCTAGTAATATTGGGATCTCTCAAGTTGGACTTATGTTAAATGGTTATCAAATGAGAGAACTATTCACCAACTTTGGTATTAGTAAAATTTCTGAAATAGACCTTCCTTTTGAAAGAGAAACTTACCTTCCTTCTACAGATCAGTATGATAGATCTGAAATTTATAAAGCAACAAGTAGTTACGGATATGGACTTCAGACAAACTTTGTCCAACTACTAAAAGCCTATAATATTTTTAATAATGGTGGCTATTCTGTTAATCCTCACATTGCAAAAACAATATTTACAAATAATAACGAAAGAATAGATGCACCTATAACATCAAAAAAAGTACTCTCTAGAGATACAGCAACAACAATCAAAAGTATTTTAAGAAAAACAGTGAAAAAAGGAACAGGAGTAAAGGCAAATATAGAGGGCTACTACATAGCAGGAAAAACGGGTACAGCTCATATTGCAAAAAAAGGCTCTTATAGTGATAGTTACATGAACTCATTTTTTGGATTTGCCAATGATGATAAGAGAAAATACACACTAGGAGTGGTTTTTGTTGAGCCAAACCCAGAAATCAACCACTTCTCTTCAAAAACAGCAGCTCCTACTGGAAAAAGAATAATTGAAGTGATGATAGAGGAAGAATTACTTGAAAAAAAATCAGAAAATTAGAAATAGAAAAGATGATAAAATCCCTTTTTTATTTATAGGAAGACAATGGATATAACAATAAAAACTAAACTTAATATAACTTTTGGTGCAATCATTGTGATTGTTTTGGTCGCAGGATTCTTTATATACTCATCATTAACCCATCTTACACATGTTATTCATGTCGAAGAAGAAAAGTTTGAAGAGATGCTTTTAGCAAAAGATTTAAGAGACATACACACACATATTGTTTTAGAAACTGTTGAGTCTATCACAGGAAAAAATATGGGTGTAAACAGCAACAGACAAGAAAAGATTAAAAAAGAGTTCAAAAAATTCTACAAAATTGAGAAAAAATTTATACATTCTTTGGAAACAGCTGAAGAAAAAAGTATTGGTCAAAGAATTGTTAAACAATTAAAAGATCTTGAGCCAATAGTGACAACAGAGTTGTCATCTCTTTTACAATCTGATGGTTCAAATAGTGATTTTTTAAAACTTCATAAAAAAATTGACCTAGTTGCTGGTAATGTAGAAAATGATGTAAATAACATTGTAAAAATCCTCCATGATGAAGTTGAAGAAGCTAAAAAAGATGTTAATTCTACACAGAAAATGATTGTTTTAGAAATGGAGTTAACAGGGTTTATCTTATTAGTATTAATTCTAACTTCATCTTATTTTTTAACAAAAAATATCAATGGAAGAATAGGGAATTTAATAGATCTCATTAGAGAAAGTGCAGAGAATAAAGATTTAACTGTAAATTTCCATACAAGTAAAACGGATGAGGTTTCACAAGTAAAAATGGCAGTTACTACACTTTTTAATTCTTTTACAGAGATTTTAAAAAGTGCTAAAAGATCTAGTGATGAGAACAGCTCTGTATCACAAGAACTTTCTGCAACTTCTCAACAAATTGGAGAGAGAGTTGAACAACAATCTGACAGCTTAGAAAAATCTACCCACTCACTGGAAACTATTGTTGAAAAAGTAAACCATAGTGTTGACAATGCTAAAGAAACAATGGATAATGTAAAAATAACTCAAGAACATTTAGAGAGTGCTAAAAATGACATTAATCAATTAACAGGTCACGTTGAAGAGACAAGCGAAAGAGAAGCAGAACTTTCTGAAAAACTAGAGGCTGTCAGTTCAAGTGCCAAAGATGTAAAAGAGGTTCTAACTGTAATTTCAGATATTGCTGAACAGACAAACCTTCTTGCACTAAATGCTGCAATTGAAGCAGCAAGAGCAGGGGAGCATGGACGTGGATTTGCTGTTGTTGCTGATGAGGTTCGTAAACTTGCTGAGAGAACTCAAAAGTCTTTAGGTGAAATTAACATCACTATTAACCAAATTGTCCAAGCAATTATAGATGCTAACAATGATATGAAAGAGAACTCTCATAAAATCCATGTTCTTTTAGACCTCTCTTCTTCAGTTGAATCAAAGATCACAGAAACAACTGAAAATATGAATGATGTATATAGTTCTTCCACAAGTACAGAAGAGGGTGCTGTAGAAATTAAAAAACTTACAGAACATATAAAAAGTGAGTTTGATGAGATTAACAGTGTTTCAATTTCCAATGCAAGAAGTGTGGAGGAGATAGCAGAAGCTAGTAAACATCTTTCAAAATTAACTGTAACTCTAACAACAAAATTAGAAGAGATTAGAATAGCCTAGTCTAATCCTCTTCTAAACCGCAAAGTTTTGAATCTCTCACCTAATAAAGAAGGGTCAATAAGAGTTTTTACTGTTGACACTTCTTTGAGATAGGTATCATGGTCTACATTCTTCTCTAATAG
>JAOXRY010000091.1 GCA_025800305.1 Campylobacterales bacterium
TTATTACTTGGTAGTTCGATATTGGAACTTACTCTACTAGCAAGATTTGTAGCTTCTTCAATAAGCTTCTCACTGGCTCCTGGAATTAGTTTTAGGTGAATATACCCATTGAATCTATAGTCATGTCGTAAGATCTTCAAAGCTTTAATTAAAAGCTCCATAGTATGGTCTTCACTCTCTATAATTCCTGAACTTAGAAAAAGTCCTTCTATGTAGTTTCTTTTATAAAAATTAATTGTTAGATCTGCCAATTCTCTTGGGGAAAAAGCAACTCTTTTAATGTCGTTGCTACACCGGTTAATACAATAACCACAATCATAGATACAAAAGTTGGTAAACAGTACTTTTAAAAGGGAGACGCACCTTCCATCACTGGTAAAGGTATGGCAAACACCACTATTAACTGTTGAGCCTAGTTCTCCTGTTTTATGGTTATTATCGCTTCCACTGGAGCTACACGACACATCATACTTGGCACTATCAGAAAGAATTTGTAATTTATCGTATACTGTTATACCCATACCACCATTTTAGATCTTTTAAAAAGAACTATTTAAAAATATTGCAAATTGTCACTTATTTTCTTGTTCTTCTGCTTCTTTTTCTGCTTTTTTCTTTAGTAGGTGATTCAATCTAAAATAAAAATAGATAGCAACAACAGAAGAAACAACACCACCAATAGCTATTTCTTGGATATTAGCAACACCAATAACCATTACCCAAATTAAAAATGCGATCATTCCCATTGCAAATGAAAGATATCCAACAAACATTACTCTACTCCTATTAATTTTAAATATTTTTCTCTTGAGATCTCATAGCCACCCATTCTCTTTAGGTGTTCAGATGAGATCTGACAGTCAATAAAACTGTTTTTAGTTTTTTCTTGTAGCATATTAGCCAAATAGACTAAAGCCACTTTTGAAGCATCACTTTTTTTGGCAAACATTGACTCACCATAAAAGTTATCACCGAGACTAAGCCCATAAAGTCCACCAACCAACTCACCTTCATAATATGTCTCAACACTTTTTGCTATACCTTTTTTATGAAGGTTTTTATATCCAATCTTAAAAGGATCTTTTATCCATGTATCATCTTCATGTTTTCGCTTAATAGAAGCACAATTTTCAATAACTCCATCAAAATTTGTATTAAACCGTACTTCATAGGTATTTTTATTAAGTACTTTTCTAAGGCTTTTTGAGATCTTTAGATTATCAGAATCAATTATCATTCTTGTCTTAGGGCTAAACCAGTAGATTATCTCTTCTTCCATGTACCAAGGGAAGATCCCATTTTGATAAGCATTTAAAAGTCTTTCAAAGGAGAAATTCCCTCCTACAGCTATAAGCTCTTCAAAATCATCTGTAATTTGGGGAAAGATAGGTTCATCCCCCAGTAGATAGACAGGAGGATGATTCTGGATAATTCGCATTATGAGAAACTAAATACCAACTCTTCACTTTTAAGATCTACTTTTGCTGTACCACCATTTTCCAGTTCACCAAATAAGATCTCATCACTTAATCTATCTTTGATTTCATCATTAATGAGATTGCCAAGTGGTCTAGCTCCCATAGCTTCGTCATACCCTTTTTCAGCAAGGTATTTCTTCGCTTTTGCTGTTAACTCAACCTTAATATTTTTATCTTTTAGTTGGTCTTCCAGTTCATCAATAAACTTATCAACAATATAAATCATAACTTCTGGTTGTAAAGATCCAAATCTAATAACAGAGTCCAGTCTATTTCTAAACTCTGGAGTAAAGAATCTATTGATTGCTTCATCAGTTCTATCAACAGCAGTATTACCAAATCCAAGAACACCTTCACTTGTTGCTCCAAGGTTACTTGTCATAATAATAATTACATTTCTAAAATCTGCTTTTTCTCCATTATTATCAGTTAGTGTGGCACTATCCATAACCTGAAGAAGAATATTTAGAAGTTCCTCATTTGCTTTTTCAATCTCATCAAGGAGTAAAACGGTATGAGGATGTTTTCTAATAACCTCCGTTAGCTTTCCTCCACTTTCAAATCCAACATATCCAGGAGGAGAACCAATAAGTTTTGATACAGAGTGTTTCTCCATATACTCACTCATATCAAACTTCTCAAAGTTAATTCCTAAAATATTGGCAAGTTGTTTTGCAACCTCAGTCTTACCAACTCCTGTTGGACCAGAGAAGAGGAAACTTCCCATAGGTTTATCAGCACTACTTAGCCCTGCTCTACTTCTTTTAATAGCTTTTGCCAACTCTTTAATAGACTCATCTTGACCAAAGACTTTTTGTTTCAGATCTATTTCAAGACTTCTAAGTTTCTCTTTCTCATCTGACTGGGCAGTTTTAAGAGGGATATTTGCAATCTTAGAGATGATTTTTTCAATATCAGAAGGAGTTACAGACTTTCTTCTTTTTGAGGCAGTAGCCAAGTGAAAACTAGCTCCAACTTCATCAATCACATCAATTGCTTTGTCTGGTAAAAACCTATCGTTGATATATTTATCACTAAGTTCACACGCCAATTTCAGTGATTGGTTTGTGTACTTAATATCGTGATGTTTCTCATACTTCTCTTTAAGCCCCTTAAGAATTAAGAAACTCTCTTCAACAGTAGGCTCTCCAATATCAATCTTTTGAAATCTTCTACTAAGAGCTCTATCTTTTTGAAAGTTAGTTCTATACTCACTAAAAGTAGTTGCACCCATACACTTTAGCTTTCCACTAGCAAGAGCTGGTTTTAGCATATTTGAAGCGTCCATACTCCCGCCACCTGTTGCACCTGCTCCGACAATTGTATGAATTTCATCAATAAAAAGAATAGAACCTTTCTTGGCTTCAAGTTCTTTAATAATTCCTTTTAATCTCTTTTCAAAATCACCTCTATATTTTGTTCCAGCCACTAAAGATCCCATTTCCATAGAGAAAAGTTCACTTCCCTTTAAGATCTCAGGAACATCTTCATTAACAATCATCTGAGCCAAAGCTTCAGCCATAGCTGTTTTACCAACACCAGTTTCACCTACAAACAACGGATTGTTTTTCTTTCTTCTACAAAGAACCATCACGGTTCTCTCTAACTCTTTAGATCTTCCAATGATTGGATCTAACTTACCTTCTCTTGCTTCTTCTGTAAGATTTGTCGTAAACTGTTCTAAAAAACTTTTCTTATCATCTTTAGCCTCTTTTTGTTCTTGAGGCTTTGAGTGGGTAATATCTTCTATCTCTTCATGACTAATAATCTCTAAAATATCAAGTCTTTCAACACCTTGGGTCTTCATCAAATAAACACCAAAAGAGTTATCATCTTCAAATAGAGCAGCAAGAAGGTCTCCTTGATGTGCTTCTATTTTCCCTGCATTTTGTACATGAGAAAGCATAGATTGCATCATTCTTTGAAACGCCAAAGTTTGAACAGGTTCAGATATTACACCTGCTGGAACTTGTTCAAACTCTTTTGTTAAATAAGCATCTAACTCTACTTTCAACTTACTAATATCTGCACCACAAGTTTTTAAAATTGTTGTTACAACAGAATCAAAAAGAGCAGAGAAGATAATATGCTCTAGAGTAATGTACTCATGCTGTCTTTTTTTCACATCTCTAATTGTAGTTACAAGAAGGTGATTGAGTCCATCTGTTAATTTCATTATTTACTCCTCCTCAATCGTGCATTTAAGAGGAAAACCATTGGCTTTTGAAAGTGAGTGTACTTGGCTTACTTTCATCTCTGCTATTTCGTAGCTATACACCCCACAAACACCTTTTCCTTTGTTGTGAACATCTTGAGTTATGTTGATAGCATTATCTTCTGTCTTGTGAAATATCTGCTTTAAAACATCTATCACAAACTCCCAAGTTGAGTAATCATCGTTGTGCATAATAACTTTATATTTTTTTGGAGGTTCGACAAGAGTTCGTATATCTTCTTCAGTATCGTGTTTAAATCCGTCTTCCATACCGTTCCTTTCGTATACATTAATGTGATTTTAGATTATTTTGGTATATTATTTTACTAAATTAACAATAAAGGTGTTGTCTATTGGCTGATTTTTTTTGGGTTTTCACCCTATTTTCACACATAATTTTCTCCCTATTTTTAGGTCACTACCTTATTTTAAATTTACAGTGGTATCACTACAAAATAGGAAGAGTTGTCTATAATCACAAAAAGCCTCTTTGGCATATTATATTTTTTATGGTTCCAATTGTTCTTTACTATGGTGGTAAAGACTTCTTCTGGATCTTTTTCTATTTTATTTTTATTCCTTACTACGTTCTTTGGTATAAAAAACAAGACAAAAAGTTAGCTCTAACAGGAAGAGTAAAAAGATTTTTCACTGTTTTACTTTTAGCAACTTTTTTTCAAGATTTTTTGTGTTTAGCCAGTGAAGACTGTCAAGTTTACGGCGTGATTTTCACCCTGTTTACTGCATTTTTATTTTCTGATGTTTCTGAAAAATATTTGGCACTACTTTACAGAAAAGATGCAAAAAAGAAACTACAATCAATTCAAGATCTTAAAGTTGTTGCTATTACAGCTAGTTTTGGAAAAACCAGCATTAAAAATTATCTTTATGAAATGGTTAGTAAAGATTTTAAAGCTTATAAAACCCCAAGAAGTGTAAATACGGAGATGGGAATTATTGCTGATATTAATAACAATCTGCCTAATGATTCACAAATCTACATCGTAGAAGCTGGTGCAAGACTTGTTGGTGATATTGCTATTATCTCTTCTTTATTGGAGCAACAATATGTGATCTTAGGAGAGATTGGGGAACAACATATTGAATATTTTAAAACTTTAGAAAACATAAAAAATACAAAAAGAGAGATCTTTAGAACTCCAAATCTAAAAAAAGCAATCATCCATGAAACAGCAGATGTTCCAGAAGATGATATTGTAAAGATCTATTCAAAATACGTATCAAATATCAAAGCAGATCTGAACTCAACAAATTGGGATCTTCAATTAGGTGATGAAACAATCAGATTAGAAACAAAAATCTTAGGAAGTTTTAACGCCTATAACATCTCTTGTGCTGTTCTTATGGCACTAGAACTTGGTGTTTCAAAAGAAAGAGTGATTGAGGTGGTAAAAAACCTTCCTTCTGTTGAGCATAGACTTCAAAAGATAGAAGCTGGTGGCAAGGTTATAATAGATGATAGCTTCAATGGAAACCTAAAAGGTATGCTTGAATCTGTAAAGTTGGCAAAGAGTTATGAGGGAAGAAAAGTAATTGTAACTCCAGGTATTGTGGAGAGTAATGAGGAAACTAATAAAATTTTTGCTAAAGCAGTTGATGAAGTTTTCGATTTAGTATTAATAACTGGAAGTGTGAATTTTGATGTTTTAAAACACAATATCACACCAGAGAAATCTATAAGGGTTTTTGATAAAACAATGTTAGAAAAAATGCTAGGACTTCACACAAAAAGTGGAGATTTAATTATATTTGCAAATGATACTCCAACTTTTTTATAGGATTTGTAGTTGATAGATCAAAAAGTTCTTCTTGTTGATGATAGCAAGATGATAAGAAGGATCTTAAAAAGATCTTTTCTAACTCTTGGAATAGCAGAAGAAAATATTTCAGAAGCAGGAGACGGTATTGAAGCATTGGAAATGCTAATGCTTGACGATCCTGATAAACTTTCTGTTATTGTCACAGATATTGTTATGCCTAATATGGATGGGGTAACTCTTGTTAAAAAAATCCGTAATAGTTCTGAATATGCAACTGCCCATATAATCGTTCTATCTTCTATTGCCAGAGAGGATAAAATCCATGAGTTTGATGGCTATAAAGTTGATGCCTTTTTAAAAAAACCATTTGATCAGCAAAGGTTTGAAAAAATCGTTGTTCCAATTCTACAACAAAGTGCTGCATTACAATCAGTACAAGATCACTTTAGAGAGCAAGTAACCAGTGTTGATACAACTGGACAAAGGGTGATTTTTGGTGAAAATTTTCTCCATGAGTGTTTAAAAGATGTTGATAAAGATAGTGATGTTATTGAGATCTTACAAGAGGTTTTAACCAAAAATCTTCATCTTGCTCCAAAAGATATAATCAATATTACAGACACTCAGATTATTATTGATAAGTTTATAGACAAAGAGAGAGAAAAGAAAAAAGTCATCAAAGAGATTAGAAAAAAACTCTCAATTAACAATGAAAAAGAAAAAGAAGAAGAGTTCATTACAAAAATGATGACTGAATTTTTAGAAGGTGAACTAGACTTACGGGAGATAGAACACCTTCCATTTGTTCTTCATCATCAAGAAATTATTCTAGAACTTATCTTGGCTTACTTACTAAAAGAACACCAACTAGAACGTAAAGGAGCTGTTCTTTACTCCAATATGATTGTTTTAAAATATAAAAGATTTATCTATGACATGATCGCTGATAAATTTATGTTTTGGCTGGGAAAAAATAATCAATCAATTTTAAGCCTTATTGGAAAGTACTCTGGAGGTATCAAGGTTATCAACGGTATAAAATATAAAATTCCAATGATTCTTGATAAAGATGGAAAAAGAATTCAAGTAAAAGATATTGTTCTTGTTGCCAATAGATTGGTTCAGACACAGATAAGTATTGATAAATCAAAAAATACTATTGATGAAAATAAAAAAGAGATCTTACCTCTTGAGACAATGTTGGAATCAAAACAACAAGAACTGGATAAGCTTCTTTCCAGTGGAGTGATTGAGGATCCAAAACAAGTAGAAAAACTTGAAATGGGAATCCGTGATACAAAAAGAGAAATTTCTATACTCACTGATAAGTATAAAGCTGAAGAGAGAAAAATGGGTCCAAATGTGACTCTGTATAACGAAATCACTCCAAGATATATTACTATGAAAGAGTATATTAGAAGGGTGCTTTTAACAGAGTTTGAAGTAACAGATCCTGGAAAATGGTACGAAAAAGAGTATGTTGATGACAACAAAGAAGTAATCTCTGAGGAAAAAATGAGAAAACTTTCTGGTGCAAACAGAGAGATGACAATTAAAATGGTTTTAAGTGATAGAGATGTCTTTGAGTATAAGATTATTAATAAAGCCATGGTTGAAATATTAGAACCACCTGTGTTTGATCATATAGAGCATATCCTAACTCAAACAAAAGATAGAGAAAAACTTAGCTTTAAGTATATGACAAACTTTGATCTTTTTAGTATGAAAAATTTTATCAATCCTCTTACAACAATCTTCTTAGGAGAATTTAAAAAATTTCTTAATGACATGTATCTTAATGAACTTTCCTTAGCAAAAGAGATCTACAACAAAAGATTCAACCAACAAATCATTAGAAAAATTGCGATTAAAATCATTCACAAATATAAAAAACATATAGCATCAATGATTGCTGATACTTTTGTCGATTCCCTTGGTGAATTTAAATTAGAAGATGTAGAGTATGTAAAAAAACCTGTTACAAAAATGATTGAAAGTGCCATAACAGGTAATGAAAAACATCAATCAATTCTCCTTGCTCCTGATAACACTCTTTCTGCAACTAGCCTTCATCCAATTTGGGTAAGAGTAAAACAAGCAGAAAAAGTTAGAAATCAAGAGATCCGTGTAAAAAGAGAAGATCTTATCATGTATAAATCAAAAGAAGATGGTTACCAAGCTAGTATCGATGCACTAAAAAAAGCTGTTGACTATACCCTTGATGATATTGAAACTTGGAACCATGCAAAACTAAGAGATATTACAGTAAATGATGAAGATGAGTGTAAAGAGGAGAAAAGAATCATCCAATATCTCCCATCTGGTGAACTAACAGACACCTTAAGGTCTAGAGCTGAAAAAGGAAAACTAGCTGCTGTTAGTGACATTGCAAAAGAAGAGTATGAGAGGACCTTTAAATTTATGGAACTTCTTCATGCCAATAACACTCAAAAAACCTTAGATTATAAACTTCAAGAGCTAGAAGAGTACCACAAAAAATCAGGTAAATTGGCAGAAAAAGCTAAAGAGGATTTTGATAAGGAAGAGAAGAAAAAACTTTATCAATACGATGAAACTTTAAATATTATCTATAAGTCTTTAATTTACAACTTTATCTTAACCCTTAAAAGTGAAGCATTAACGGACAACCACTAAAATAGTGGTTCGTCCATCTCTTTAGGAATATCTAATTCCATCATTTTTAAAATTGTAGGTGCAATGTTGTTTAATCCACCATCTTTAATTTTTTCCACACCATCTTGTTTCAAAAAACAGTAAACATCTCCTACAGTATGATTTGTAAGTACATTCCCATCACCATCTTTCATCTCTTCACAGTTTCCATGATCTGCAGTGATTAAAACTCCATACCCTTCTTTTTCTGCTTCGTCAAGAATCTTTTTCATATTAGAATCAACAGTTTCAACAGCTTTTAAACCTGCTTCATAAACACCAGTATGACCAACCATATCTCCATTGGCGAAATTAACAACTATAAAGTCATATCCTTCTTTCACAGCTGTTACAACAGCATTTCCAACCTCTTCTGCTGACATCTCTGGTTTCTCATCATAGGTGTCAACTTTTGGAGAAGGAATAAGCACCCTACTTTCTCCTGTAAAAGGTTCTTCAATTCCACCATTAAAAAAGAAGGTAACATGAGCATATTTTTCTGTTTCAGCTGTATGAAACTGAGTCAGTCCAGCATTAGAAATAACTTCTGCTAGGGTGTTTTTAGGCTTCTCTTTTTTAAACATAATTGGAAAAGAAAACTCTTTACTATACTCTGTCATAGTGATTAGATTCACATCTTTTTTTGTGACTTCTACAGGCATAAACTCTTTATCGCCAATTAATTGAGACATCTCTCTTACTCTGTCAGATCTAAAGTTAGCAAAGATAAATCCATCACCATCTTTTGTACCCTCATATCCTTTAATAGAAGCAGGTTTAATAAACTCATCTGTTATATCTTCTTTATAATTGGAATCAATATAATCTAAGATCTCTAGGTCTGTTGGATTAGAACCATTGACAATTGGATTATAAGCCTGTTCAACTCTCTCCCACCTATTATCTCTATCCATTCCATAGTACCTACCACTAATAGTAGCAATATGACAGGAATCATTTAGAGAATCTTGAAGTTTTGCTATGTACTCTTTTGCTGAAGTAGGACTAACATCTCTTCCATCTGTAATAACATGGATAAAAACTTCCTTCTGTTTTGAAGCCAGTTCAATAAGTGCTAGAATATGGTCAATATGAGAATGGACACCACCGTCACTAATAAGCCCAAAAATATGAACTCTTTTAGAATCTTTAATCAAGCATTTTAAAGCTTCATTATCTTTTAAAGTATCTTCTTCAACCGCTTTAAAAACCTTTACTAGATCTTGATAAGAAACTCTACCACTACCAATGGTCATATGACCAACTTCAGAATTTCCCATCTGTCCATCAGGTAAACCAACAGCTAAACCATGGGTACTAACAGCTGAGTTTGGTACTTCTTTAAAGAGTTTATCAAAGGTAGGAGTCTTGGCATTTAAAAATGCATTATATTCTCCCTTTGGTTTTATTCCAATACCATCATTAATAATTAAAATTGCTTTTTTAGACATAAAAAATCTCTCCAAAATTTTTAGGAATTAAATTTGCTATAGTATCAAAAAAATTTTACGGATACTAATGCTTTATTTATTTTCTCAACACCTAGATATTAACATATTTTCATATATAACAGTAAGAGCTGGAATTGCCTTCTTCCTTGCCTTTGCATTCACATTAATTGCCATGCCAAAGTTCATTAGATGGGCAAAAAATAAAAAAGCAACCCAACCAATCTATGTCCATGCACCAGACGGGCACAAACACAAAAAAAACACTCCGACAATGGGTGGACTTATCTTTATAATTGCTATTTTTTTAGCAGCATTTATTAGTGCTGATATTTCCAATCCTTATGTAATAATCACTCTTTTAACCATTGTTCTTTTTGGAGGTATTGGAATCTTTGATGACTACAAAAAAATATTTAATAAAAAGAATGAAGAAGGACTAACAAGTAGACAGAAATTAAAACTTCAGACCCTCTCAGCCTTTATTGTTTCATCACTCCTTATTTTTTGGGCAGAGTTTCCTACAGATCTCTATCTTCCATTTTTCAAATCAGCCCTATTTGACATGGGACTATTTAGTATTCTTTTTTGGACACTTATTATTGTTGGTTCAAGTAACGCTGTAAACTTAACAGATGGCCTTGATGGTTTGGCAACAGTACCTAGTATCTTTGCATTTATCACTCTTGCTCTTTTTATCTATATCTCAGGTCATGCGATCTTAAGCCAATCTCTACTAATTCCAAAAGTAACAGGTATTGGTGAAGTAACAATCATTGCCTCTGCATTTATTGGTGGACTTATTGGATTTTTATGGTTCAATGCCAATCCTGCAGAAGTTTTTATGGGAGATAGTGGAAGTTTGACTTTGGGAGCTGTAATTGGATATATGGGTGTTTTAGCGAAAAGTGAGTTTTTACTTTTACTAATTGGTTTTATTTTTGTAATTGAAACCCTATCAGTAATTATCCAAGTTTGGAGCTATAAAACAAGAAAGAAAAGACCATTTCTAATGGCTCCCCTTCACCACCACTTTGAGCTAAAAAAATGGGCAGAAAATAAAATCATAGTTAGGTTTTGGATTGTTTCTCTTCTATCAAACCTACTGGCAATTCTCACAATTAAGATTAGATAATGACACTATTTGGATACGGAAAAACAACAGGGGCAATCGCAAAGAAATTTGGTAACTGTAAGATCTACGATGATAAATTCAACGAGATAAATGAGTTTGGCACAAATGTAATGATGCCAATGATAGAATTTGATGAGACAAAATCAATTCTTGAAGTCCCAAGTCCTGGAATTCCACCAACCCACCCAATGGTTAGACGAGCTAAAAACCTAATCAGCGAGTATGATCTTTTTGCAGATACAATGCCTTATTCAATTTGGATCAGTGGAACAAATGGTAAAACAACTGTAACAGGAATGATCCAAAAGCTCTTAGAAAAACGAGGAAGTATGTGTGGCGGAAATGTTGGAACTCCACTAGCTGAAATGGATGAGAAAGCAAATATATGGATCTTAGAAACCAGCTCTTTTACCCTACACTACACAAACAAAGCAAAACCAAATCTTTATGTACTTCTTCCTATAACACCCGATCATGTTCAGTGGCATGGAAGCTTTGAAGAGTATGAAAAATCAAAACTAAAGCCAATACAAGCTCTTAAAGAGGGAGAGATGGCTATTGTTCCTGAAAAGTATAAAGACACATCTACAAATGGATTTCTAGTTACTTATAAGAGTGAAGAAGATCTGTGTGAGTATTTTGGAATTGAAAAAGAAAAAGTAGAGTTTAAAAACCCTTTTTTAATTGATGCTATTATTGCTTTAGGTGTTTCTAAAGCTCTTTTTAATGAAATAGACTATGATTTAATCAACTCTTATCAAGTTGATCCTCATAAACTAGAAGAGTTTAAAGATAAGAAAAATAGACTTTGGATTGATGACAGTAAGGCAACAAATCTTGATGCAACATTACAAGCACTAAAAACCTATGAAAACAAAGATATTCATCTTATCTTAGGTGGAGATGATAAAGGTGCAGATCTTACAGAACTTTTTGAAAAACTAAAAACTATAAAACCTACAGTCTATTCAATAGGGAAAAATGCAAGTAAGATTTTTGACTTTTGTGAGAAAGAGGAAATCCCAGCAAAACTTTGTGGATTTATAGAGGTTGCTGTCTCTAAAATTGATGAAAACTTAGAAGAGAATAGTGTAGGAATTCTATCTCCA
>JAOXRY010000094.1 GCA_025800305.1 Campylobacterales bacterium
ATATTACTTCTATCGAATCCGCTAAAGAGGAGCTATTCTATAAGCCTGAAAGAGTTGACCCTCTTGAGTTTATCTCTGATAAAGATTTAACTTACTACGGACAATTTCACAATGGAGTTGATAAGGGACGACCTTTCTTTTTACAAGAGACTGATACTACACATGAAATTTATGTTGGTTCAACTGGAACTGGTAAAGGTGTACTTTTAGGAAATAAAGCAGCGGAAGCAATTGAGAAGAAAAAAGGGTTGATTGTTATTGACCCTAAAAAAGATTCTTTCTTACCTCAGATTATTCAAGAGAGATTGGCTAGACAAGGAAGAGGAGACGATTTTCAAGTTGTCTCATGGCCTGATAACTTTGGATATATGGGAATTAATAAACATGATAACTATATTGACATTTCTAATAAGCTGGTAGATGCTCTGAATCTTGAGGAGTCTGAAAATCCTGGAGTGGACTATTATCGAAAAAACTCTCGTGTGATGCTTAGAAAGGTCTTGAAGCTGTTTTTTAATGGTAAGCTAGGGGTAACAGTCAAAAAAGACTTTAGTGACATTATAAAGCACTTACAAGAGCTTAAAAATGACCTTGAAAAAGCTGAGATGTACGAAAAGGAACTTGGAAAGACAAAACCTAACTTCAATCTTCTTTCAAAGTATGAGAAAAGATTCTATGACCCTGAGACGATTGAGGCTATCTATTGGGATAATACTGCGGTTGCAACATTAGATTCTTTAGTTAAGTCACTTTCTGAAATAGGAGAATCTGCTGAGATATACAATCAATACACTTTACAAGGTGCTCTCTATGAGGGAAAAGTTCTTTATATTAGGGTTGATATGCTTGATGTGGCTAGTTTGAAAATGGTTAAAATGATGATCACCGATGCTATTCAACAAGCTAGAAGAAAAAAAGCTAATACTACTCTGATTCTTGATGAGCTTTCTTTTTATGCTAATCAAACAATCGCTGGAGCTCTTGCTACTGTTAGAAGTATGGGCTTGAAGTTCTTACTGGCTCTCCAAGATTTATCTCAAATGAAAGACGAACATATCAGAAATGCTATTTTGTCAAACTGTAATGTCAAGATTTTCTATAAGATTTCCGATAAGCTGACTCTTGAATGGGTTGAGAAAATAGGTGGAAAAGAGCTAGTTACTAATTATGCGACTGGAACTGAAAATCAATCTTCTTATAGACAAGCAACTGAGGACAATCTAAATGCTACAAGGATTAGGGCACTTCCTAGAGTTGGAGTAGGAATTGTGTTAGCTGAGGCACTTCCTGAGCCGATAATTGTTCAAACAAATTATGTTGCTGTAAAGAAAGAATTTGACTGGATTCCTCACGAAACAAAACAAGCTCAACAGCTTAAAGATGTTGTGAATGATTCTGTTGATAAAGAAAGGTTTGATAATTACAAAGTGAAACTGGCTGAAACTAAAAAGCTTCTTGAAAATTCTGATTTATTTGGAATTGTCTTAGATTCTGAAAAACTTTAAACTGCTATAATCGTAATTGTAAGGAGATGATTTTGAATCGTCAAATTGCAATTTCGGTGGGGTGGCTGTCAAAAGGCAATTATGATTAAGTTCATTTTTGTCGTGTTTCTTTACTTAATAGTTTTTGCTGTTAAGTTAAACTAACTTAAATTAGATGGCCACCCTGCCGTCTTACTGAAATAATATCTACTTTCTCAAAAATAGTCAAATATCCCATTTTAAGCCCCTTTTATATCTATATGTGTGTTTCCTCAAAAAAAGCCTAAAACCCCCTAAAAAGCCTTATTTTGTTCTTTTATCAGCTATTTTCTAGCTGTTTGGTAGTGTGTTATAAATGGTTATTGTTTAGCATAATAGGGTAGATTTGTAAATAAAGCCTTTCTATTAAAGGAATTGATTGAAAAATAAAAGCGATGACTACATTTGAGAGAATAGAGATAAAAAAAGGGTTAAAAATAAGAAAGAAAATAGACTAAAAGTATAAAAACTATAAAAAACTATTGAATAAGCTATAAAAAGATAGTAAAATACTAAAAAAGATAATGAAAAGATATTGAAATGTCATTAAAGAACAAAATTAGAGAAGAGTCTGAGAAATACAGTAAAACTAAAGCGGAAATCCTTAAGGAATCTGAGGAAGAAATTATTGAACTTATGAACTCGCCTATCCCACTAAAAAGACAACTGGAACTTATAGAAGAAGAGCTGCATGTAAAAATGACTCAATCTGAATATAGAGGAATTTTAAAAAAGCACTTCGGATATAAAGGACGGTATAGCAAA
Organism: Campylobacterales bacterium; assembly: GCA_025800305.1. GTDB lineage: Bacteria > Campylobacterota > Campylobacteria > Campylobacterales > SZUA-545 > JAOXRY01. The sequence goes on from JAOXRY010000094.1 coordinate 2,289, forward strand.
ACTCCACCAACTCAACCAAAACAGAAAGCTGCCGCTACTTCTTCCCCAGCAAAAAAACCAAAAGACCCAATTAGTGCCCTTAGTGAAGATGTTGACCTATTAGCCATCTCCCAACAAAAGAAAGCTGAAAAACTAGAGAAGTACTAGGATTTTATTTTAGTTCCTAGATCTCCTCTAGTAAGACTAATCCCTTCAGGCGTTAGTCAAACTAGAGAAGTACTAGGAACACCTCATCTATACAAAGGAAAAAAAAGAACTCTCATAGCTGACACAGCAGCTATGACTAAAAGAACAAAAGACAAAAAGAAAGCCACTAAGAGATATAGACTTATAGTAGCTAGACCACTACTGAAAGTTTTCAATTACAAGCCTTATAACTTCCATTATTTTAGAAATGGCCTCATAGTTTTCTGATAAAGAATCCCCCATGAACTCTAAGAACTCTTTGACTCTTCCGTCTCTTGGGATTTTGTCAAGAGCTGCCGTGTTCACTATAAACATATGATATTGATATGCACCAGCTAGAAACACCATAGAACCAAGAAAAAAATATAAAAGGAATCTATAAAAATACCAAACCATTAGAGAACTCCCAATCTAGAAAGTTCGCTAAAAAGCTCATAAACAATATATAACCAACAAAGAGCACCGATACCAGGAATAACTAAAATGATTTTAGTCCCTATTACCCAGTTCTTAACATTAATCTTCCCAAATAAACTTTCATAACCTACGGCAAAACTTTTATAAAAATTATCTAACATGTGATCTCCTGACTGGCAAGAGGAAAGAGCCTAAGCTCTAACCGCCTCAATTCCGTAAAACTCGTAACTGTCAAGATTGTCCTCAACCTTGTCAACCTTGAAACTCATCTTAGTAGCTTTATCACAAAGAACTATTTCAGCTCCTCTATTTAATAATCTTCTAGCTTCTTCAACATCAACAACTTTATAAGTCTTTTGTCCGAAATATTCAATCATCTTCTATCCTTTTGTTTTTCTATATATATTATACTAAAAACTGTCCGACTTGTCAAGAAAAAAAAGAAAAAAGTACCAAAAACCTCAAAAACATAAAACATAACAAAAACCAATGATAGAAAGGATAGATAAGAAATAGATAAAAGAGGAAAAAGGTACTAAAAATAAAGCAAAGAGTGTTCCAAAAAGTGACATGTGAATAACTTGGGACAGATGTGAATAAGTCCGTGAAACATATAGGACAGAAAAAGAGTGTCCGAAAAGGTGCAAAAAGTGTTCCAAAACCCAAC
>JAOXRY010000108.1 GCA_025800305.1 Campylobacterales bacterium
CTCTAATCTTTGAGGAGTTACTTTCATATTGTGTTCTCTAAGTATATTTTGAAAGTCCATCATAATCTCCTTTACTTGATTTTATATTCTCTCTAACTTATTTTAGAATTTTAACATAGTTGTAAATTTTTTACAACTGTAAGCTTTTCTTAAGTTTTTAAATGTAAAAATTCTGTTGTTGTAAAAAATTAACATTTAGAAAAAGGATAAGAAATGAAATCAGTTGAGATTTTAAAACAGATTCAAGTTGACTCTATGGCTTTTTATATAAAGGTACATAACTACCATTGGAATGTAAAAGGTATGGAGTTTTTTCCAGTTCATGAGATGACAGAAAAGATCTATAACTCTTTTTCAGGAATATATGATGACAGTGCAGAAAGAGTTATACAGCTAGGTGAAAAACCTGTTTTAAAAATGTCAGAGATTGTAAGTAAAACAACAATCAAAGAAGAAGAAGGTGATAGTTTTAGTGGGAAAGAAGTGATGGAAAATATCTTAGCTGACTATAAACACTTTTTACAATCTTTTAAAGATTTAAGTAGTGCAGCAGATGAGGCTGGAGATACTACAACAGTTGCTTATGCAGATGAACAAGTTGCATCTTTAGAAAAGAGTATTTGGATGATTAGCCAATCATTGGCTTAGGAGAGAATATGTCATGTTCAACAGTTAAACCTATTGATGGTGAAGAAGAAGTACAAGAAGAGATAAAACAAGAAATTAAGGAGAAAAAAAATATGTCTATGGTTTTACAAAAAATGCCAGAATTTACAATGAAAGGTTATGACGCAAAAAGTGGTCATTATGTGGATATTTCCAGTGAGGATTATAATGGAGTTTGGGCTGTTGTATGTTTTTATCCAGCTGATTTTACTTTCGTATGCCCAACAGAAATAGCAGCAATGAATGCTCACCTAGATGAGATTGAAGGTGAATTAGGTGTGAAGGTTCTTGCCGTATCAACAGATACTCATTTTTCCCATAAAAGATTCCATGAGACAGAGCCACTTTTAAAAGATTTAAAATTAACAATTGGAGCAGATCCAACAGGTGAAGTTAGTAAAAAATTTGGTGTTTATATTGAAGGGCAAGGAGTTGCTCTTAGAGGAAGATATTTAATCAATCCTGAAGGTATCATTGTTGCAGAAGAGGTTCAAGCTCCTATGGTTGGAAGAAATGTAAAAGAGTTTGTCAGACAAATCAGAGCTTGGCAACACGCTACAAATACAGGAGAAGTATGCCCTGCTGGTTGGACTCCAGGAGGAAAAACACTTCCTGTAAATACAGATGAAGAACAGATGACTGGAAGAGTTGGTGACTACATCACAATAGAAGAGATTCTTTCATAAAAAACAGTGGAGATAGAGACTAACTTCTATCTCCCTATCCTTATATTATTCCTTTAGACTTTCGTTATAATTATAGCAAACATATAAACATTTCTTAAAGGCTTATACAAAGAATGTCCCTAACAGTAACCCAGCTTAACAATCAAATAAAATCCCTATTAGAAACAACTTTCGATAGAGTTAGTGTCCGTGGAGAGATCTCAAGGATAACGCATCACTCATCTGGTCATGTCTATTTTGACATTAAAGATGGAAGCTCATCCCTTAGCTGTGTGATGTTTAGAGGAAATGCTGCAAAGTTAAAGTTTAGATTGGAGCAAGGACAGGATATTATTCTTGACGCAGTTGTTACTGTTTATATTCCTAGAGGGAATTATCAGCTTAACTGTTTTAGTGCTACTCCTGCTGGAGAAGGTGCTCTCTCTTTAGCCTATGAACAGCTAAAGAAGAAGCTAGAAGCAAAAGGGTATTTTGACCCATCGAGAAAGAAACCACTTCCAAAGTTTCCAAAGTCAATTGGAATTGTCACATCAAAAACAGGAGCAGCTCTTCAAGATATTCTTAATGTTATTAATAAAAGATGGACTCTAACAAAGATCACTCTTTATAACTCTTTAGTTCAAGGGGAAGGTGCAGGACAATCTATTGCTCAAAAAATAAGCAGTGCAGATAAAAAGAACCATGATGTGATTATCATTGGACGTGGTGGTGGTAGTATTGAAGATCTCTGGTGCTTTAATGAAGAGGTTGTTGCTGATGCTATATATGACGCAAGAACTCCTATTGTTTCTGCTGTAGGACATGAAATAGATTATGTTATTAGTGACTTTGTCGCAGATCTAAGAAGCCCTACTCCATCAGCAGCTATTGAGAACATATTGCCTGATAGATATGAGTTTCTCCAATATATAGACTCTATATCAGATAGAGTTCAATCAAACTTCTCCCAGATCTTACATAGAAAGACACAAACTCTAGAACATATTAAAAAGAGCTTTCTATATAACTCTCCAAAGAATAAGATCTTAAAAATGGAAGAGGAAGTGAAGATCTTAGAAAGAAGACTAAAAGATTCCATAAGCTACTTAGTCAGGTCTAAAGAGAGTCAGATCTTACCACTAAAAGATAGTCTAACTAGAGAAAGAAATCTTATATTTACAAAAAAAGAGTATGAAGTGAATAATCTCATCAAACAGTTTACTCTTGCAGATCCAACTAATAAAATTCAAGAGGGCTTTGGACAGATTGTAAAAGATGGAAAGAACATATCTATAGAAGATCTTAAGAAAGGCGATGAATTTGAAGTCATCGGGAAAAATAAGAAAATCAATTCCAAAGCTATACAAATCACTACTTTTTAAATAACAGTCTACTTATTGATTAAATTTTAATCAATAAGTAGATACTAATCAGTCAGTTTTTCATATACAATTACCTTAACTTAAATTTTTAGGAGGTAATCAAAATGGAAAGTTTTACTGATATTCAATATATCTTAAATGGTTTTCTATTTGTTTTTTCTGGTGTGCTAGTTATGTGGATGGCTACTGGATTTGCTATGTTAGAAGCTGGTCTAACAAGAACAAAAAATACAGCGACAATATTAACAAAGAATGTTACACTTTTTGCATTGGCTTGTATCGTTTACTACTTTGTAGGATATAACGTAATGTATGGAGAAGGTGGAGCATTTATGGGAAGCTTTGGTCCTGCAACTATGAGTGGTGGTGATAGTTATCCTCTATCAACAGATTTCTTTTTTCAAGCTATGTTTGTTGCAACAGCTGCTTCTGTTATTTCTGGAAGTGTAGCTGAAAGAATGAAAATGTGGCCTTTCTTTATCTTCGTTGTAATTTTATCAGCATTTATCTATCCAATCCAAGGACACTGGACATGGGGTGGAAGCTTAACAGGTGAAGGTGGATTAATCGAAGGTTTTAGTGACTTTGCTGGTTCAACAATTGTTCATAGTGTTGGTGGTTGGGCTGCTTTAGCTGCTGTTATTATTTTAGGAGCAAGAAAAGGAAAATATGGTCCTAACGGTGAGGTAAGAGCTATTACTGGTTCCAATATGCCACTTGCTACTCTA
>JAOXRY010000111.1 GCA_025800305.1 Campylobacterales bacterium
AAATGAGTTTAGTTACCTTGTATTTTCTAGCTGAAATTATATCTCATTCTGATATTTTGCTAAATTAGACTCGTGCCATTGTGGAGAAACCTTTTCATGCCTAAATTTTAACATTTTCTAAAACTTGCTATAATCATAAACATTAAAGGAGTCTAAATGCAAACTTTAACTGTTGAAATAGAAGATAGCTTTTTAAAAGAGTTCATGAATTTTACACAAAAATTCACAGGTAAAGTGAAGATCTATGATCCAAAAAAAGAAGATTGTTATTATGCAGATAGACAAAAAGAGTTAACTCAAATTAGAGAAGATATAAAAAATAAAAAAATCACTATGAAAAGTCATGATGATGTTTGGGGAAATGTAAAGAATCATCTTCAAAATATCTCATAGATGAAAATAGTTTATAATCCTTCCTTTGAAAATTCACTAATTCAGATCTTAGAATTTATCTATCAAGATAAACCTTCTGCTTCATTTGATTTTGCTGAAAACCTAAAAAAAACTATTTTAGATATCCCTTATAACCCTTATTCTCATAGAAAATCAATATATTTTGATGAAACAGAAGTTATAGATCTAATTTTTAAAGGGTACACTATCGTTTATGAAATAAAAAAACCTAAAACTATCGAAATACTCAAAATTTTCAACAAAAATTTACCAACTTAAAAAGGCAAAAAATGACCACTAAAAACTTTTCAATCTGGGCTGATTTTATTGAGAGAGACTTTATTAAAAATGAATTAAAAGATCTTATAGCAAAAGGTGTTGTAAATGGTGCAACATCAAATCCTGCTATTTTTAAAAATGCTTTTACAACTTCAGAGGCGTATAAAGAAGATAAAGAGAGTTGTCCTTTAAAGGGTAAAGAGCTTTATGAATTTTTAGCGATTAAAGATATACAAGCGGCTTGTGATGCTTTTGAAGAGACACATAAAGCCAATGGCAATGATGGGTTTGTAAGTTTAGAGGTTGACCCTGCTCTTGCCAATGATACGATGGGAACGATTGAAGAGGGATCAAGTCTACATAAAAGAGTTAACAGAAAAAATCTTATGGTAAAAGTTCCTGCGACTGAGGCTGGATATGAAGCTATGAAAAATCTTTTAGGGGTGGGGATTGATGTTAATGCTACTTTGGTTTTTTCCAATGAGCAGACAGAGAAGATCTTACAAGCTTATAAAGATTCTAAAAGTAACTCGAAATTAGTCATCAGTATTTTTATTAGTAGATTTGATAGAGAGCTAGACTCAAAACTTCCAGAAAACTTAAAAGGAAAAACCGGGATCTTAAATGGTGCTAAGTGTTACAATACAATCAAAAAATCTGGTTTAGAAAATGTACGAACTCTTTTTGCTAGTACTGGTGTGAAAGATGATAATTATATCCCTAGTTATTATATTGATGAGTTGATTGGAGAAGATATTGTAAATACTGCTCCTATTGATACGATTCATAGCTTTGTAAAAAATGGTGCAAATGAAGCTAAGCTTCCTATTTCTGAAGAAGAGATAGAGAAGTTTTTTTCAGATCTAAAAGATACAGGTGTGGATTTTGAAGCTGTTGCTAACAAACTTTTAAGTGATGGATTAGTACAGTTCGAAGAGGCATTTAAACAGATCTTAGATAGTCTGCAATAAAAAAACAAATAAGAGTGACTAGTCGCGAGAACCCTCCGCTGAGGAGTCCTTTCGCGAACTTTGCTCAAGAAAGGAATAGATAATGATAGAAAAAAAAGTTGAATTAACAGCAAAAGAGAGTACGGTACAAGAGTTAGAAGATCTTTTAAAGCACGTTGTAGAAGAGTCTTTAAAAGAGGAAGGTTGTGAGGTTTTTAATCTTTTTAAAATTAAAGATACAAGAACATTTGTTGTGATGGAAAAGTGGAGTGATAACAAATTTTTAGAAGCTCACAGACTTACTCCTCACTACATCAAACTAAAGAATTCTCTTGATGATATTACAGAGGGAGAAAAATCTTCGTTGGAGATTATTAGGCTCTAATTTAAAAAAAGGGAATGGCACGTACTTCCCTTTCCTCTATCTTCTTAATAACCTCTAAGGGTCTAAATGATAATATTATCAAAATCTTATACAAACAGGAAAAAATGGACTACCATATTTTAGACATTATTGTAATAGCATTAGTAACAGTTTTAGGTCTTAAAGGACTTTTTCACGGTATGGTGAAGGAAGTTTTTGGGCTTTTAGGGCTTGTTGGTGGTGTTTTTATTGCTTCTAGAATAGCTGGTGATATGGGGGCTTTGGTTTCCTCTTTTCTTCCTTTTGTAGAAAATGATAGTGGTGGAAAGTTAGCAGGTTTTGCTGCAGCTTTTCTCATCTTTTGGGCTTTGATGATTCTAACAGGAGGAATTACTACAAAACTTGTTCAAAAAAGTGGCTTAGGACTTATTGATAAATTAGCTGGTGCTGTAGTAGGTGCAGCAAAGATCTTTTTGATTTTTGCGATTGTTGCTTACGCAATGGGGAGTATTGGGTTTATCAAAAAAAGAGTAGACATTATTTTTGAAGGTAGCAGTGTTTATCCACTTCTTTTTGATACTGGTTCTTTTATCATGAAATTTGATGAAGTAAAAGCAGTTGCTGATATTAAAGAGATAGGAAACGACGCTTCAAAGCAAATTGAAGAGAAAGTAACAGAAACCATTAAAAAAAGTATTGAATCAAATACACAAACAAAAGAAGAGATAGAGAAGGCTATACAACAAAAAATAGATGAGGCAGTAAAAGATCTAGATCAAAAGGGAGAACTATAATGGAACCATACAAAGAACTAATAGGAAAATTTCAAGAGATCTTAAAAGAGAACTCTTTAAAAATGACAAAACAAAGAGAGATTATTCTTCAAACAATTTATGAATATGAAGGACACTTTATTCCAGAGGGTCTTCATAAGAAGGTTCAAGAGAGCTATCCTGAATTAAAAGTGGGTATTGCAACAATTTACAGAACTTTACAACTTCTTGAAAGTGAAAATATTGTAACTTCTATCTCTTTTGGAGCCAATGGGAAAAAATATGAGTACGGTGGAAAAGATCACCACGACCACATGATTTGTAATAAATGTGGACGACTTATAGAGTTTTGTGATGATACAATAGAAAAACAACAAGAAAAAATTGCAAAAAAAGCACGATTTAAAATTGTCAATCACTCAATGCAAATATATGGTATTTGCCAAGAGTGTCAAGAAAATAAGAAGTAAAAATAAAGGTGAACAAGTAGTGAAATTATTTGAAGATCAGTACGTAAAACAGAGAATCGAAAAAGGTTCAACACTAAGAAAAAGTGGGATCAATCCGTATTCAAATACAACTAATAGAAATATGACAAATGCTGAATTTAAACACCATTTCGAATATTTAGAACATAAAGAAGAGAAAAAAGATACAACTAAAAGCGAAACAATTGCAGGTAGAATCAAGTTTTTAAGACTTATGGGAAAAGCCGCTTTTGCAAAAGTTGAGGATGAAAGTGGAATTTTACAGATCTATTTTTCAAAAGACGCTCTTGGAGAAGAGTGGTTTAAAAATGCTAAAAAATTAATTGAAGTTGGTGATATTATTGAAGCTAAAGGGTATCCTTTTTATACAAAAATGGGTGAGCTTTCACTTCATGTTGAAGAACTAAAAATCCTTACAAAAGCAATCGCTCCACTTCCTGAAAAATACCATGGTATCCAAGATAAAGAGCTAAGATATAGAAAAAGATACCTAGATCTAATTATGAATCCAGATGTAAAAGAGTCTTTTAAGATTAGGTCTAAAGTTGTTAGCCTTACAAGAAGATTCTTTGAAGAGAAGAGTTTCTTAGAGGTTGAGACTCCTATGCTTCATCCAATTCCAGGAGGAGCAAATGCAAAGCCTTTTATAACCCACCACAATGCACTAAATGTAGAGAGATATTTAAGAATTGCTCCTGAACTTTATTTAAAAAGACTAATTGTCGGTGGTTTTGAAGCAGTATTCGAGCTAAACAGAAACTTTAGAAACGAAGGAATGGATCATACTCATAACCCTGAGTTTACAATGATTGAATTCTATTGGGCATATAAAACATACGAAGATCTAATCGAAATCACACAAGAATTTTTCGACTACATTCTTACAAACCTAGATCTAAAAAAGAAACTTCCATATGGAGATCTTGAAATTGACTTTTCTAAAAAGTTTGCAAGATTTTCTTATGATGAATCCCTTATCATGATTGGTAAACTTCCAGAAGCAGTAACTGTTTCTAAAGATAGTGCTATCTCTTTTATCAAGGAAAAAAATCTTCCTATCGAAAATCCAGAAAAGATGACTCTAGGATATATTAAAGCTGAACTTTTTGATATATTTGTTGAAGATAAACTGATTGATCCAACATTTATTACAGACTTCCCAGTTGAGATCTCTCCACTGGCAAGAAGAAGTGATGAAGATCCAAACGTAACAGAAAGATTTGAGCTATTTATCGCAGGAAAAGAGATAGCCAATGGATTTAGTGAGCTTAACGATCCTATTGATCAATATCAAAGATTTAAAGCACAGGTTGATCTAAAAGATTCTGGTGATGATGAAGCACAATTTATGGATGAAGACTATGTTGAAGCCCTAGCACACGGTATGGCTCCAACAGCAGGTGAAGGAATTGGTATCGATAGACTTGTTATGTTATTAACAGGTAACGAATCAATTAGGGATGTTTTACTATTTCCAGCAATGAAACCTTTGCATGAAAATACTCTAGGAGATCTAGAGGAAAAAAAACAAGAAGAAGAAAAATAATTTTATAAAGGACGAAATATGAGTAATCTTAAACAAGTAGATGAAGTAGTTTACAACAGCCTACAAAACGAATTTCAAAGACAACAGGATCATTTGGAGATGATCGCATCTGAAAACTTTACTTATCCAGCAGTTATGGAAGTAATGGGTTCTGTATTTACAAACAAATATGCAGAAGGTTACCCTGGTAAAAGATATTACGGTGGTTGTGAGTACGCTGATGAAGTAGAGCAGTTAGCAATCGATAGAGTTTGTGAACTATTTGGCTGTCAATTTGCCAACGTACAGCCACACTCAGGAAGTCAAGCTAACACAGCTGTTTATTCAGCACTTTTAAAGCCATACGATAAAATCTTAGGTATGGATTTAAGCCACGGTGGTCACTTAACACACGGTTCAAAAGTAAGCTTTACTGGTAAAAACTACCAAAGTTTCTTTTACGGTGTAAATGATGAAGGTCTAATCGATTATGATGAAGTAGAAAGAAGAGCAATGATTGTTAAGCCAAACATTTTAGTTGCTGGTTTCTCCGCATATTCTAGAGAATTAGACTTTAAAAGATTCAGAGAGATTGCTGACAAGTGTGGAGCTATCTTAATGGCTGACATCGCTCACGTTGCTGGTCTTGTTGCTGCTGGTGAATATCCTAGCCCATTCCCTCACTGTGATGTTGTAACTTCAACAACTCATAAAACATTAAGAGGTCCAAGAGGTGGTATCATCCTTACAAACGATGAAGAGATTGCTACAAAAGTTAACAAAGCAGTTTTCCCAGGTATGCAAGGTGGACCATTGGTAAACGTAATCGCTGCAAAAGCCGTTGCCTTTGGCTACAACCTACAAGATGGTTGGAAAATCTACATCAAAAATGTAAAAAGAAACATCAAAAAATTTGCAGAAGTTATGATGGATAGAGGATATGATATCGTCAGTGGTGGTACTGATAATCACCTTGTTCTTGTATCATTTTTAAACAAAGACTTCTCTGGAAAAGACGCTGATGAAGCACTAAGTAGAGCTTGTATTACAATCAATAAAAACACAGTTCCAGGTGAAACTAGAAGCCCATTTGTGACAAGTGGTATTAGAGTTGGTTCTCCAGCACTTACTGCTAGAGGTATGGGAGAAGATGAGTTCGCTTGGATAGGAAATAAAGTTGCAGACATTTTAGACGATATTGACAATACAGAACTCCAAGACTCTATTGCTAAAGAGGTAAAAGAGCTTGGCGAGAAGTTTAAACTATACGATAGTGCAACATTTTAAGGATTAAAAAATGACACAGATGGATCTAAAACTTATAAAAATGAGAACAGACCATTATTATAAAAAAGGAGATAAGAGTAATAGAATCTCTTATAATGGTCGAACTTTTTTTGATAAGTTTGAAAAAGTAGATTCAACTTTATCATCTGCCGTACTAAAAGATCACGCTGATAAAAAAATTGAGGTAGCTCACTCTTTAGTTTTAAGAGGAGACAAGGTTGAAAACATTGTTTTTGATTATAACGGAAGAGATCCTCAAAGATTTTATCACCGTGCTCAATTGATGCTAAGAGAGGAAGGTTTCATTAACTTTACAGCCTATGAAACTAAGACTCAAGGGCACCTCCACCTTTATGTTCATAAAGGTCACACAACATTACAAGAAGCTTATCAAATCGCAAAAAATCTTTCTAGCAAACTGGCACAAAGACTTCCAACTCAGTGGAAAATGTTCCCTAACAGTGATATTCCACCTGAATTTAATATTCTTGCTGTTCCATATGAAGTCTATGCAAAAGAAAGAGGAGCTTCTTGGGCGAAGCATATGTAATTATGGAACCTAAAATAAGCAAACAAACCAACAGATCAAAAAACCAAAGTAAACCAAAAGGATAAGGGAATGGAAGAGAAGAACGAACTTAACGACATACTTCTTCAAGCTGATGATGATAAAAATAATAAAGGCAATATGTTACTAGTAGTAGCTGCTGTTTTAATCATCTTTTTTCTTGGAGTAATAGGCTATAAAATTGTTTCTGATACAAGTGGGCAAAAATTACCTACAAAAGTAAATACATCTGCTAAAAGTGATGACTTTAGCAAAGTACCAATGAAACAAACTAAAGATACTGTACCAACAGGTAAAGATCCAATAGAAGCAAAAAAAGAAGAAGAGTTTAATAAAAAACTAGCAGAAATAAAAGCAAAATATCAACAAGATACAAAAAAAGCTGAAACGAAAAAAACAGTAACACCTCCACCACCTGCACTACCTGTTGAAACAAAAGTTCCTACTGAAAAGCCAAAGCCCGTAGTAAAAACAGAACAGAAGAAAAAGCCTGTTGTAAAACCTAAGCCAAAGCCAAAACAAACAACTAAAACAACAAAGTCTAAAGGTAGCTACAATTACTATGTTCAGCTAGGTTCATTTAAGAAAAAGCCTTCAAAAGACATGCTAAAAACTATCTCTAAAAAAGGTTTTAAATATAGACTGAAAAAAGTAAATGTCAAAGGAGCTACATATACAAGACTTTATGTTGGTCCGTATAAAAATAAGACAGAAGCCAAAGCATGGCAGAAAAAAATAGAAAAGAGACTCAAAGTAACTAATACTCTAGTCAAAAAAGACTAGTTTAGATTTTTTGTTTACTTTTGTTTACTTTAAATTAACTTGCTGTTAATTGGGGTTTCCGATAATATAGAAACCCTAATTAAGAACCCCTCCTTAATATGAAGCCCGACTTAGGTCGGGCTTTTTTTATGATTACTTTTTAACACTGATTTAACATAACTACTATATGATTAGTGAAAAGGATTTATTATGGAACCAAGCATGAATGATATCGATGATTTCAATGGAAATGAATCACCAGAAAAGAAAAAAACAGTATCTCTTGTGATAATTTCTTTAGTGGGAATAATTGCTGTTTTACAGATTGTAAAAATGTGGTTTGACGTTACAGCTACACCGTAAAAGCACTGGGGATTTTATATCCCCATCTTAAACGGATTTAAAATATTATTTGGATCAAACGCTTTTTTAATTGTTTTGAAAAGGTCCATTTCACCATCCGTAAATGCCATCTCCATAAAAGGAGCCTTTGTAAGACCGATTCCGTGCTCACCACTTAGAGTTCCCTCTAATTTTACAGCGGCTGCAAAAATATCGATAATCGCTTTTTCAGCATTTAGATATTTTACCCCATCGTTTTTGTCTGTCATAACGTTAACGTGAACATTTCCATCTCCAGTGTGTCCAAAACATGGGATCTGATGATCATATTTTTTGCCAATTTCATCAATCTCTTTTAAAAGTTCTGGTAGTTTAGATCTTGGAACTGTGATGTCTTCATTTAGTTTTGTAGACCCGTAGATCTTTAGACTTGGACTTGCGTTTCTTCTTGCAAACCAGATCTCATTTGACTCCTCTTTATTGGAAGCTTTTCTAAATTCACTAGAGCCATTTTCTTTAAAAACTCTCTCCAATGCTTCTAATTGAAAATCCATCTCCTCTTGAAGATTTCCATCAACCTCAGTTACTAAAATTGCTCCTGCTTCTTGTGGAAGCCCCTTATTAAAAGTTTTCTCAACTGCTCTAATTGTAAGGTTGTCTAAAAACTCCATTGCAACAGGTGTCACACCAGCTGCGAAAGTTTTATATGTAGCATTCATCGCTGCTTCAACACTTGGGAAAATCCCCATTGCTGTTGCTGAAAGCTTTGGTTTTGGAATCAATTTTAATGTAATCTCTGTAATTACCCCTAAAGTCCCTTCTGAAGCAATCATAATCCCCGCTACGTTATAACCTGCTACATCTTTGATTGTTTTTTTCCCTGCACGAATAACCTCACCATTTGGGATAACAGCTCTTAAAGCTAAAACGAAATCTTTTGTAATACCATACTTGGCAGCTCTCATACCACCAGCATTTTCACTTACATTTCCGCCAAGAGTTGAGTAGTCTTGACTTGCTGGATCTGGCGGATAAAAAAGACCTACCTCTTCTACAGCACGTTGAAGATCCATATTCACTACACCAGGTTGTACTCTAGCAATAAGATTTTCATGATCGATCTCTAAGATTTTGTTCATGTGTTTTTCCATTCCCATGATAATTCCACCATGGGCTGGTAAAGCACCACCAGTAAATCCGCTTCCTGCTCCTCTTGGAATGATTACAATTTTATTGTCATCACAAAATTTTAAGATCTCTTGAACATCTTTCTCATCTCTTGGGAAAATAACTCCATCTGGCTCATATGTCAGTCTTGTTGCATCATATGAGTATGCTAATTTATGTGCTTTGTCTGTAAAAAAGTTTTCACCACCTACAATATTTTTTAATCCTATGATACTCTCATTACTTAACATCTAAAATTCCTTTGTAGTAGCTGTCAAAATCTTCGATTTCCTCTGGTGTAAACCAATCAAACACACCTTTTTCTATTTTGTCTAACCTATGGAAAAACGGCTTGATTATATCTTTCTCTTTAATCTCATAGTTATTTTCAATCTCTTCTACAACTTTGAATGTTTGACAATCAACAATAGAGGTTTTACTTTTAAAACCAAATACAATACTTCCAAGAAGATACCTATCACACATCATAGTAAATTCTTCTTTGTTTGGAAAAGGGTTACTACTACTAAAAAGTGGAGCAGCAAGAAGATCTGAACTTACAAACTCAAAGCCTTTTTCTTGTTGAAGAATTTTTCTAGTTTTTAGATAGATATTATGTGTAGGAGCAAGAAGGATAGCTCTTTTTCCTAAAGGAGAAAGAATAACCTTATCTTCTTCTTTGATTTCAAACTGGATCTTTGGCATTGCCTCTTGGAAAAAACCATTGTGTTTAATACAATTTAAAGTAGCTATATCCTCTTTTTTCCCAACAACATCACATCTATAACCAACAATCTCATCATCACTTTCTAAAACCCTAATAACAATTGCACTCATTCCTACAATTGCCTCTTCTTCATCAATCTCTATAACAGTTTTTTCATCTTCTTGGGTAACAACCTTTGTAACAGTTGTATTTATTCCACCAAAAGAGAAAGTAATAGCAAGTAAAAAAACACCTAAAATTTTCAATTTATGCCTTTGGATAATTTATCGCGATTATACCAAAACAAACAAAATAGGAATTTTTTTCCGAAAACTACCAATATTTTTGTATTTTTCAAAAAATATTCACAATAAATTGGTATTATTAATCTTATCTTTATCAATATATTGGTAAAATACCACTTCAAATTCAAAAAATATTGGTAATAAGGGTTGCTGCAATGAAAATTTCTCATCAAGAGATCATGGACGAGTTAGGACTAAAGTCTGCAAACACAATTTCACACATGAAGAAAAACGATTTAGATAGATACAATCTAATCTGTGATGGTCTTAAGTATAGAAAACTTCAAAACAAACTAGACACTCCAAATGTAGAGATGTTTGTGGAAAAAATGATTGATTCATTAAAAACTCTAACTGTACTAGTTAAGAGAATCAAAGGGATTGCTTCTTTAGAAGAGGGTCTTAAAAGAGCATAATTTATGCTACAATTTAAATAGTATGGAACTATTTAAGTATTTTTTATTATTTATATTTTTTATTTCTTTCTCCTTTGGAGCTACAGCAAAGAACCCTGCTTCTTTGGAGAAAGTCTCTGTTCAGCTTCTATGGCTTAACCAGTTTGAATTTGCTGGTTTTTACATTGCCAAAGAGAAGGGGTTCTACAAAGACGCTGGACTAGATGTTGAAATAAGAGAGTTTAAATTTGGAACTTCTGTTGTTGAAGACGTGGTCTCTGGAAAAGCGGACTTTGGGGTTGGTAGATCTAGCTTAATCGTAGATAGAATCAACCGTGAACCAGTTGTTGCTCTTTCTGCTATTTTTCAATCTTCTCCTTTAGTTTTGTTAACACAAGAAGCATCAAATATCAGATCTGCTAGAGAACTTATTGGAAAGAAAATTATGGTTTCCAATGATGAAGTAGGAGAGGTTTCAATCTCTTCTATGCTCTTAAGAGAGGGAATAAGAGATAGTGATGTTCAGTTTATTCCACACACTTTTAATATTGAAGATCTTATAAGTGGCAAAACTGATGCAATGACAGCTTACGTTTCCAATCAGCCCTATCAGTTAAAAGAGAAAGGAATAGTAGGAACTACTATAGATCCTAAAGATTATGGCTTTGATTTCTACTCTG
>JAOXRY010000118.1 GCA_025800305.1 Campylobacterales bacterium
CAGAGGGAGCTGGAAGTCCTGTTGAACTGAATCTTATCCATAAAGATCTAGCAAATACCTTTGTGGCAAAAGAGTTTGATACAAAGATCATCTTAGTTGCTGATATTGAAAAAGGTGGTGTTTTTGCTTCGATTTATGGGACTTTAAATCTTTTAGAGCCAAAACTTAGAAAAAATGTCATTGGGGTAATTATCAATAAATTCCGAGGA
The DNA here is from genome assembly GCA_025800305.1 of Campylobacterales bacterium. Taxonomy (GTDB): domain Bacteria; phylum Campylobacterota; class Campylobacteria; order Campylobacterales; family SZUA-545; genus JAOXRY01. Next base: position 210 of record JAOXRY010000118.1, read on the forward strand.
GATCCTACTCTTTTTGATGAGGGAATTAAGATTATTGAAAAGGATTTTAAAGTTCCTGTCCTTGGAGTTATTCCTTATGCACCTTTTAATCTTGGATTTGAAGATAGCCAAAGTCTTGTAAATTATAAACAGATAAAGAAAAAATGGAAGATAAAAGTCGGGGTTGTTCTCTTCCCTAGAATGAGTAACTACAATGATATTGAACCTTTAATTGCTGATAGTGAGATAAAGGTTGAGTTTATCTCCAGTGATAGAGACTTAAAAGAGTATGATTTGGTGATTTTACCTGGGACAAAATCTACTATTGAAGATCTTAAATGGCTTAAAAAAGTAGGACTATATGAGAGGATTTTAAAAACAAATGTGAAGCTTTATGGCATTTGTGGTGGATATCAGATGTTTTTTAAAAATATTATAGATAAGGATTGTGTAGAGAATCTAAAACGGCAAAAAGAGAGAGGTTTTGGTTTTATTGATGACAAAATAATTTTCAAAAATAAAAAAATTCTTAATAGAGGAAATTACTTCGTATTTTCAATGAAAATTAAAGGTTTTGAAATTCACAATGGTGTATCAAAAAAATATCCACTTTTTTGTCAAAAGAAAAACCTAAAAGGATCTTTTATACACGGGATCTTTGATAATAATAACTTTCGAAAAATGATTTTTACAAGTATAAATAAAGATTATCAAGGATTTGATTTTGGTAAGTATAAAAAGAAAAAAATCTCTAAATTCGTCAATCTAGTAAAGAAAAATATAGACCTAAATCTTTTGGAAAATTAGGCGAACTTCTGATAAAATAATAAATGGTCTATTTTATTATCTTATCATTTTTTGGAAAATCCCTTGGATAACCAAGAGTTTCTAAACAGACAAAAATTAAAACTTTTAGATAAACACGTCATGATGACAACTTCAGATCTAGAAGGAAATATCACTGACATAAGCACAGCATATTTAGAATTTATGGGCTATAAAAAAGAAGAAGTCCTTGGAGAAAATCATAGGATTTTTAGAAATCACGATTTAGATATCAAAATAATTAAAGATCTTTGGGAAACTATTCTTGGGGATAAAACCTGGAATGGTGAGATTAAAAACAATAGAAAAGATGGAGAACCGTGTTGGTTTAAACTGACAATAGAACCTTTTTTTAATGATAAGGGAAAAAAGGTTGGATATTCAGCGTATTTTGTAGATATTACAGATAGAAAGAATACTGAACTTCTTTCTATAACAGATCCTCTCACAGAAGTACATAATAGAAGACAGTTTGATATTACTTTTAATAATGAGTTTAAAAGAGCAATTCAAAGGGGAGAATATTTTGGTCTTCTTATTATTGATGTGGACCATTTTAAAAAATATAACGATACATATGGTCATATGCTTGGTGACAGTGCTTTAATTGAAGTTTCAAAAGTTTTTCGTCATGTTCTTGGGTATGATAGTGACCACGTCTATAGAATTGGTGGAGAAGAGTTTGGAATCTTACTTCTTAACCGAACTAATGAACAGGTTATTTCTATTGCCACCCAAATTCGAAATGAAGTAGTTCAAAAAGAGATTCCCCATGAAAGTAGTACAACAAGTGAATTTGTAACAGTTTCTGTTGGTGCGATAAATTTTTTGCCACAAGGTGATTTTTATAGTTTAGAAGCAGCTTTTAATTTGGCAGATATAAATCTTTATAAGGCAAAGGAAGAGGGACGAAATAGAGTTGTTTTTTCTCCATTTACAGAAGATAATAACTGTTGTCAAAATATTGATAATAAAACAAAACTTCCAAATAGGAATGTTCTTTTAAAAGATCTAAATCTTATTAATCAAGAGAGTATGTTAATTCTTATTAGGATTAATCAGTATGCTGACATTGTTGATTTTTATGGAGATGATGTCTCTGACGCTGTTGTTGCTTATAAAGCAAATGAATTAAAGAAAAGTGTTATTGATGAAGAGGTCACTCTTTATAAACTAGGATCTAGTGAGTTTGGTCTTCTTGTAAGTAGTAAATATCTTTTTGAAAAATATATGTCTTTAATGGAGTACTATATTTTAGAAGAAGATGAGTGTCATTTGGAAAAATATCCAGATATTAGTTGTCTTGTTGTGACATATAGTATTGGTATTGCCAGTGGAATTAATGATCTTCTTGAAAATGCAGATAAAGCTCTTGAAAAAGCTATTATTGGAGATAAGCACTTTGCTGTTTACAGTAAAAATTCAGAAGTTCGTTACATGGAAAGAGAAGGTTTGCAGTGTCTTCGAGTCTATAAAGACGCATTGAATAATGGAGATCTTATCCCTTATTTCCAAGGAATTTATGATAGCAAAACAGAAGAACTTTTTAAATACGAAGCATTGGCAAGACTTAGAGATAAAGAAGGAAAAATACATGCTCCAGCTACTTTCTTGCCAGTTTCAAAAAGTGATAAGAGCTTTGAGTTTTTTACAAGACAGATTTTACAAAAGATCTTTAATATTTATGGAAAAAACAAGAATAAAGTTACAATTAACCTAACTTATGAAAATATTATTTCTCCAACTTGTGTAGCTTATCTAAAAAACAGACTGGAAAAGTTTGGCGGAAATGGAATTACTATAGAAATAGTCGAGTCAGAGGATATCACAGACTACAAAAAAGTTGAGAAATTTATTCTTTTTGTTAAAGAGTATGGTTGTCAAACTGCTATAGATGACTTTGGTTCTGGGTATTCGAATTTTACTAATATCATTAAGCTTAATATTGATTATATAAAGCTAGATGGAAGCTTAATAGAAAATGTTAATATTGATAAAAATGTGGAAACAATGGTAAAAGCACTTGTTCAGTTTGCCAAAGAGACAAAGATAAAAACAGTAGCAGAATTTGTTAGCACAAAAGAGATTGCTGAAAAAGTAAAGACTTTAGGTATAGATTATCTTCAAGGTTATTACTATAGTGAGCCAAAAAGTCCAGAGGAATTAGGATTTAAGATATAATTCATCTTAATGTATTTTGATGTTTCCTTGGTTGCTTTTGCAATCGACAAGTTTTTTGGCGAATTCAAGTTTATAAAACATCCTGTAATCTTTATGGGAGACTTTATCTCTTTCTTTGAGAAGAGGTTTTATAAAGACTCAATTTTCCGTGGTGGAATCTTAACAGTTTCACTTTTATCAATCATATTTCTTTTAACATTTTGGATAAACTATCTTCCTTGGTGGTTAAGTGGGATTATCGCTTCTACAACAATAGCTGGAAATATGTTACATGAGTCAATCAAAAAGATAATTGAAGCTAAAGATAAGAGATCTGAACTGGCTATGATTGTCAGCCGTGATACAAAAGATCTCAGTGATTCTGATGTGTATAAAGCTTCAATTGAAAGCTACGCTGAAAATCTCTCTGATGGAGTTGTTGCACCTTTGTTTTATCTATTAATCTTTGGAGGATGTGGAGCTTTTGTTTACAAAGGAATCAATACCCTTGATTCTATGGTTGGATATAGAAATGAAAAGTATGAGAATTTTGGTAAAGTCTCTGCTAGGCTTGATGATATTGCCAACTATATTCCTTCTCGTATTACTTCTTTTTTAATCAGTCTACTTTTTTGGAGTAAGAAAGCTTATAATAATAGCTGTTTCTACGGAAAGTTCCATGAAAGCCCAAATGGAGGATACCCAATTTCAGCAATGGCAGAAGCTATTGGAGTGAAGCTAGGTGGAGACACTAGTTACTTTGGAAAGATAAAAAAGAAAGCTTTTTTTGGAAGTGGAAGAGATGAAGTTTTAAAAGAAGATGTTATTCACTCTTTAAAACTTCAAAAGAGGTTTGACTTGTTTGTGATAGCCTCTTTATCTCTTGTTCTTCTAGTTACTTAGAAAAAGTTCCATTTTCTACAACAATTGGATAAACATAACCAGAACCAAAATCTTTGTCAATTCTTGCTATACCTTTTCCTGTAACGATCGACCCTAGTTTTGGTACATACTTTGAAGTAAAAACTACTCTACCAACTTTTTTATTTTCTCCTGTTCCATCTTGTATATGAATCCAGTTTCTATTGAGAATGTTCTTACTTACCTTAACAACTTTTCCTCTTATTGAGATTTCTTTATTTTTATAAGAATTTCTATTTGAAATAGCTTCTTTAATTGTAATGGTATTTTTTCTTTTGTATTTTGATTTTTTTGTATGTGTAGTTATTAGTGCCAGATGCTTACTTTGTTTTAATGATGTTCTATATCTTAGATCTGAACCAAAGATAATGTTTTTAAAATCTTTATTAAGAGACTTTGAGTGTAGATCTTTTACAACCATCTCTTCAATAAAACGAACTTCATCTCCTTTTTTTACACCAAAAACCTTGGATACGGCTATCCAGTAATTTTTTTTTGAATCTTTGAGTTTTAAATATGTATAGTTTCCTCCATTTAAAACCTCTT
>JAOXRY010000121.1 GCA_025800305.1 Campylobacterales bacterium
ATCTTTCAAGATCTTATATTTTGTATCAATAATTATACTATCTAAAACAATATCAGGCTTTAAAAAGAAATCTTTTCCACACTGGATACTACTCTGTAATTTCGCTGATGAATCAATACTTTGAAAAAGTTTTCCAACAAACTTCTCAAAAAGTAGATTCATATCAAACAAAAAAGCAAAACTCTTTTTATCCTTTTCAAACAGAGGAACAGATCTATTAAGAAGTAAAAGAGCAAACTCAAAACTATTTTGAAATCTTTTATTAAGTCTATTGAAGTGAAAATTGACTTTATTTATGTCAAAGTTTTTAAACTCAACTTCATCCAAAACAAGTTCACACTGTTTCAAAATCTTTTTATCTTTAACAAACCTAAGCAGAGTTTTAACAGCAAAAAGAAAAAACTGATTTAATTCGTTATTCATACTAAACTCATCATACTCACAGTAGATCTTATTCTTTGTAAAGTTATACTTCAAATTTTCATTAACAAGATACTTTCCTCTAAGAGTTGTTAGATTATCTTGTTCTGTCATATACTCTTTATATATCCCATGCTGAAACTCTTTAAAAAGATTCTTCGCAAAAAGTTGAATAAAGACTTCTAAAATTAGACTAGGTTCATTCTTGCAAGAGGAGATTTGTTCATTTTCTAACTTTATATCATATGTATAAATCAACATATAGATAAAGATATTAAGATCTGCTTCTTCATTTTTTGCAATTTTTGGAAGAATAAAAAGATCTTCTCCATCAAGACTTAAGATCCCACAATATTGTCTTGCGTTAAATCCATCAAAGGTAGGTTTGAAATATTTGTGTAACTCTTTAGATCTTTTTATAAAACTTGTGCAATCCCCACCAACTGGGTCATATTCATAGATATATTTCAAAATTTACTTTTGAGATAAAACTTTTAAAACAGTCTCTTTCATCTTAGGAAGTTTCTCTTTTATAACAAGCTCAACAATTGAAATGCTTACTCCCTCATAATCATGAGCTATAAAGTTTCTCATGTCATAACTACCCTTGAGATCCTGTTTATCAAATTGAGAGAGAATTTCAAAAGCGTTATTATCTTTTAGCTTATTAAACTGTTCGGCTATAGCTATTAGATGCATTAGAATTGATGGTTTTCCCATCTTTTCATCATCAAGAGCTTTTGTGATTTTTCCAAAATCATTTACAATTTCCTCAATAAGTTCTATCTTTTTTTGGATAATCTCCAGTCTTTTAAGATCTTCTTGTTCAAACATAGATAACCTCATTTAAAATATTTTGTTTCTTATCTAAACCGCTTGATTTATCAAATATATCAACTTGGAGTGAAAATTTTTTCTTTATAAGATCTCTAATCTCATTTAATTTATCAAAATATCCCCACGCTCCATATCTCTTGACAAAAGATTCATCTGTCTCAACTAAAATATCGATATCACTGGCAAAGTGATTGCTCCCTTTTGCCCAGCTTCCAAAAAGCCCTAAAGACTTTATTCCATCTTTTTGTAGTTTTGGTTTTATCTCTTTTAAAAATTCAATAATATTTTCTTTTGTCATAACACAATTCTATCTAAAATATGAAGTTTTTCAAACTCCAAAATATTCCTTTAAATATTGAAAATTCCCTCTAAACATAGTATGAAGATAAGTACCATAAACCTTACCTTTCTGCCAACTTCCCACACTTCCTTTTCCACCTATTTTTTTAGAAAGAATATTAAATCCATTCTCTAAATTTTTTGGCTTTGTATAGTGAAAAGCGTGACCTTTCATTCCTTGTTCATTGTAGTAGTATCCAAGTCTTGTTCTTTTGTTTTCTAAGGTGAATTCTTCATCTATGATTCCTGCCATCTCTTTTTCATCTACAGATCTAGAAAGATAAAGAAGTCCAGCACATTCTCCGTAAACAGGTTTAGTTTCACTGTGTTTTATTAATGAGTTTTTAAAATTCCTAAAGTCTTTGATTCTATTATAAGCTTCTTCAGTCTCTACATATCCTCCAGGAAGATAGATACAATCAACAGATTCATCAATTACTTCATCTTTTGTAGAATCAAGAAAAATAACTTCTTTAAAACTATCTTTAAAAAACTCTACATTATCATGGTAGAGAAAAGAGAAGTTTTTATCTTTTATAATGGCTAATTTCTTATCAAAACTGTATTTTTCAAATGGATAAGGAACTTCTTTAAGATCTCTAGATGGTATACTCTCTAGTTTCTCTAGATCTATATGCTCCAAAATATCTTTTGAGATCTCTTCAATCTTTTCTATATCTTCTAAATCCAATCCTAAATGAGTATCATTAATACTCCTTAGATCTTTTGGAATCCAACCAAGGACTTTTAGATCTGCATGGTCTTGTTCGATCCTCTCTTTTATCAGTTGAAAATGATGTTCGCTGGAGATTCTATTGAGAACCACTGCTTTGATATTTGAATCTTCTTTGTAATTCAACATTCCATGAAGAACAGCACTTATTGTAATATAAGATCCACTTCCATCTAAAATAAGAAGTGTAGGTATGTCTAAAAGTATAGAAACATCATAAGCAGAACTTCCCTTATCCATCCCATCATAATAGCCCATTACACCCTCTACAATGGCCATTCTCTTATCGTTATATCTATTGAATAGCCATTTTAACTGTTCATCATTCATCATAAATCTATCAAGATTTACAGAAGAAGTTCCACACACTTTCTCATGAAACTGAGGATCAATATAGTCAGGTCCTATTTTAAAAGGTCTAACAGAATCTTTATAATGATTTAAAAGTGCCGTTGTTAAAAGTGTCTTTCCTTGATTAGATCCAATAGAGGAGATTAAAAATCTCATAGTCACTCTTTGTGATAAGGATGGTTATTCAAAATTGTAAAACCTCGATAGATCTGTTCAAGTAAAACAACTTTAGCAAGTCTATGAGGAAGTGTTGATTTCCCTAGAGAGATTTTTTTGTGACACTTGGCTGTAAACTCTTTTTCAAAGCCGTAGCTTCCACCAATAAAAAAATTTATCTCTTGTCTATCTTTTAAAAGCTCACTAAACTCTTTTGAAGTAAGACTAATACCTGTCTCATCAAGAGCAATATTAAAACCTCCAAGTTTAGGCTCTAGCGCTTCTGTATAGGATTTTTTTGATTGTTCAGCTCCTACTTTTTGAGCTTTGTCAATATTTTTTGAAAAGATGTTAGAGTCTTCAAACTCTGTGAAGTTTTTTATTAGTTTGGAATAGTTATCCAACAAAGGAGAAAATTCATCTTTTTTCTCCTTATAAATTGAATATACTCTAGTTTTCAAATTCTTTGATTATTGTTGTAAGTAATCTTCCGTAAAAACAATCTCATGACCGTGGAATGTTCTCATGATTCCTGAAAGTGTCCCTTTAAGTTCGTCTCTTCCTACAACCATATCAATCAGTCCCTTCTCCAGTAAGAACTCAGCACTTTGGAACCCTTCAGGAAGATCTGCACCAATTGTTTGCTTAATAACTCTAGCACCTGCAAAACCAATCATAGCACCAGGTTCTGCAATAATGATATCTCCAAGCATTGCAAAAGATGCACTAACACCACCAAATGTAGGGTCAGTTAGAAGTGAGATAAAAGGCAGTTTTGCACCATCTAATTTTTTAAGAGCAGCTGATGTTTTTGCCATCTGCATTAAAGAGAAAGTACTCTCTTGCATTCTCGCACCACCACTTGCGCTTACAATAATAAGAGGATTTCTATTCTCAATTGCTCTATCAATAGCACGAACAATTTTTTCACCTTCAACAGAACCTAAACTTCCTCCCATAAATGAGAAGTCAAAAACAACAAGTTCTGTTTCGATACCATCGACTCTACAAGATCCGCTAATAACAGAAGAAAGCTTTCCTGTCTTCTTATTTGCCAATTCAATTTTTTCTTTGTATGTTTTTTGATCCTTAAACTCTAAAGGATCTGTTGGCTTTAAAGTAGAGTCTTTCTCTACAAACGTGTCTCTATCTGCAATTAGATTTATTCTTTCTTCTGCTTTAATTCTCATATGAAGACCACACTTTGGACAAACGTATTTTTTTAATGCAACTTCCTTATAGTACATTGTTGCTTTACACTTTTTACACTTCACCCACTGGCTTGGAGCCTCTTCTGGTGTTGGTCTTTGTGTTTTTAATTTATTTAAAATATCTTCAAAAATCATAATAAACTCTTTTTTAACTTTTTAAAAGTTTTTTCATCTTTAGATACGATGATTATTTCATTCGTCACATAAGTGAATAGTCCTTCACACATATGTAAGCCCCCTATTATATCATATTCACGTAATTTTCCATCAAAAATGACAAAATTAAGTCTATGAGCATATCCAAGGCTTAATGCTACAGCTCCAGGAACTCTAAACTTAAACCCTTGTTTTTTTATCTTTTTTGCTAACTTTGAATCTTTATAGCCTTTTTCAAAAACTCCAATTAAAGATGTATCTTTTATGGTTACAGGCTTTGTTACTTCTTTATCAAAACTTCCTTCATAAAACTCTTCAGATGTTTTAACAAAATAGTCACCATTGGCAAAGTTAGCAATTACAGAAATAAAAGGTTTATTGTCTTTTTTTAATGTAACAGAGCTGCCGTAGTAAGGAAAATTAGAAGCAATATTGGAACTTCCATCAATTGGATCAAGGACAATTTCATCCTCTCCATCTCCAATTCTTCCACTCTCTTCAGATAATATAACTCCATAGGATTGGAGATGTTTTACAAAGATCTTTTCAGCTTCAAGATCTATAACCAAGCTTCTATCTCCACCAGCACCTTTTGAGTTTTCATCAATGCCATACTCAAACAGTGATGAATCATCACTGTTTTTTAATAGACTATAGATCTCTTTATTTGCCTCTAATGCACTTTGTAAAAAGCTCATTCTTATAGCAAGTCTTCAATGATGTTTAAAGCAGCACTTCTTCCATCTCTTGCTGCTGTTACAGCTAGATCTGCTCCTCTAATACAATCGCCTCCTGCATAGATCTTGCTCTTACTTGTTTGTAATTTATCGTCAACAACAATTTCATTCCACTTACTCTTATCAAGATCTAAGTAAGGAGTTTCATGGTTGTTAAATCCAAGTGCCATAATTACAATATCCGTTTCAAATTCACTTTCAGAACCTTGGATAATTTGTACTTTTTTTCTTCCATCAGCTTCAACAATTTCTGTATCCTCTAAAACAAGAACACCTTTGTCTAGCTTAGCCTCTTTTGGTGCTTTATGGAAAAGAAATTCAACACCTTCATCTTTAGCATTTTTAAACTCTTTTTTACTTCCTGGCATAGAAGCTTCATCTCTTCTGTAAACACAAGTTACAGTTTTTGCACCTTCTCTAACAGCAGTTCTCACACAATCCATAGCAGTATCACCACCACCAATTACTGTTACATTTTTATCTTTTACATCATAAAGAGCAGGTTTTTCTTGACCAAATAGTGACTTTTGAATAGCTGTTAAATACTCCATTGCCAAAAATACATTATCATGGTCTTCTCCACCAATTCTAGCTGTATTACCTTGACTAGCACCAACACCTAAAAAGATTGCATCAAACTCTTTTTCTAGCTGAGTAAACTCAATATCTTTTCCAACTTCACAATTTGTTTTTAATATCAGTCCAGCCTCTTTTAAGATATCAATTCTTCTAGCAATTTTCTCTTTATCTAGTTTAAAACCTGGAATACCATAAGTTAAAAGTCCACCAGCTCTATCTTCTTTTTCAAAAAGAGTAACCTCAATTCCTGCTCTTAAAAGAAATGTAGCAGCAGAGATTCCAGAAGGGCCAGATCCTACAACAGCTACCTTTTTATCAGTTGTTATTCCAGGGAAATTAAGTTCACTTCCCTCTTCAAAACCTCTTTCTGTAATTGCTGTTTCAATTGAGCCAATAGTAATCGCCCCATAACCGTCATCACCTAATGTACAGCTTCCTTCACAAAGATTATCTTGAGGACAAATTCTTCCTAAGATCTCTGGAAATGGAGAGGTTTGATTTGAAATTTTAAATGCAAGATCTAAATCATTTTCTGCAACTTTTTTCAACCAATGTGGGATAAAGTTGTTTAAAGGACATCCAGTAGATGAACAGTATGGATCTCCACACTGTACACATCTTTCTGCTTGATTTTTTGCGTGTTTTTTATCAAAAACTTTATAGATCTCTTGAAAGTTTTTAATTCTAGCTAATACGTTTTCTTTTTCTGGTTCTTGTCTATCTACTTTTAAAAAATTTTGCATATTGTCCTATCCCCTATTCTGACTCAAAAGAAATTTTTGCATTTTTAGGTGTTACCATCCAGAAATGTCTAATTTCTTGTCTAAAGTTATTTAAAATCTGTTCTGCTTTTTTACTTCCTGTATCATTTAAAAATCTTTTTAGAATTTTCTTTAGATATTGTTTACCTTCATCTTCATCATCTGTATCAATTCTTACAGCTTTGATTAATTCTTGGTTCATCTTATCGTGGAAGTCAGAGTTTTTATCATAAACAAATGCAACACCACCAGTCATACCAGCACCAAAGTTCACACCAGTTTCACCTAAAATTACAACAGTACCACCTGTCATATATTCACAAGGATGATCCCCTGTTCCTTCAACAACTGCTAAACATCCAGAGTTTCTAACTGCAAATCTCTCACCAACACCACCAGCAACAAATAATGTACCGCCAGTTGCACCATAAAGACAAGTGTTACCAGCAGCAGAGAAATTCTCTTTTTGAACTGCAGGAACAATTACAATTTTACCACCATGAATACCTTTTCCAACGTAATCATTTGCGATACCTCGAACATTGATAGTCACACCATTTGATAGAAAAGCTCCCAATGATTGTCCAGCTATTCCAGTCATATTTAGTGTAATTGAGTCATCTTCAAGACCTTCGTCTTTGTAATACTCAGCAATCTCACCACTGATTAAAGTTCCAAAACTTCTATTTGTATTTTTAATTGTCTCTTCAACAACTGTTTTGTTTTTAGGATTCTTGATTGTTGCCATAACCTTTTTCAAGATCTCTTTCTCAAACTCGTTTGTATCAAAAGGAACATTTGAAGGAGTATTACAAATGTTATCACCTTCAACTTCTCTTGTTAAGAAGCCGAAGTCAAACTTGTCTGCTGTTTCATCACTATCAACAACAAATAGTTCTCTTTTTCCAATTACATCGTTTAATGACTTTGCACCAATACTTGCTAAGATCTCTCTAATATCTTCTGCTATAAATGTAAGATAGTTTTTCACTCTATCTACTGTACCAACATAGTGTTCTCTTAAAGTTGGATCTTGTGTTGCAATACCAACTGTACATCTATTAAGGTGACAAACTCTTAAGATTTTACAACCAAGAGCTGTTAAAAGAGTTGTACCAAAACCATAGCTTTCTGCACCCATAATTGCTGATTTGACAACATCCATCCCAGTTTTTAAACCACCATCAGCTTGTACTTCAACTAAACCTCTTAAGTGGTTAGCTTTTAAAGCGTCATGGGCATGACAAAGACCAATTTCAAACGGGTTACCTGCAAACTTGATTGAACCAAGAGCAGCAGCACCAGTACCACCGTCACCACCAGAGATGATAATCTTATCAGCGTATGCTTTTGCAACACCTGCTGCAATTGTTCCAACACCTGCTGTTGATACAAGCTTCACACTGATTTTAGCTTTTGGATTTACTTGTTTTAAATCGTAGATTAGCTGAGCTAGATCTTCAATTGAGTAGATATCATGGTGTGGAGGAGGAGAAATTAGAGTTACTCCAGGAACTGTAAATCTAAGCTTACCAATTAATGGAGTTACTTTATCTCCTGGAAGCTGACCACCTTCACCTGGTTTTGCACCTTGTGCTACTTTAATTTGAATCTCTGTTGCACTTCTTAAATAAGCAGGTGTAACACCAAATCTTCCTGATGCAACCTGTTTGACTTTTGAGTTTTTCTCACTTCCAAGTCTCTCTTTCTCTTCACCTCCCTCACCAGAGTTTGACATACCGCCAAGTTCATTCATAGCAACAGCTAATGCTTCGTGAGCCTCTTTAGAGATAGATCCCATACTCATTGCAGCTGATGTAAATCTTTTTAAGATCTCACTTGCTGGTTCAACCTCATCAATTGAGATAGGGGTTTGTTTTAAAGATACAAAGTCTCTAAGCATCTTTCTATTTCTACCATTTACCATATCTCTAAATAAGTCATAGTCTTCTTTTTTGCCAGTAATACAAAGTTTATGAAGTGCATTTGTTACTTCTGGAGCGTAGTCGTGATGTTCACCATTTGGTGTGTATTTATAAAAACCACCCATTTCAAGAGGGAACATTCTTGCTACTTTTGAATCATATGCTTTGTTTAGATCTCTTTTTACTCTATTTTCGATATCAGCAAATCCAAGACCTTCAATTAAAGTTTTTGAGTTTTTGAAACATACATCAACAACTTCACTACTTAAACCTAAAACATCAAATAGAGCTGAATTTCTATAACTTGCTACTGTACTAATACCCATTTTAGACATAATTTTTAAAAGACCTAATTTCATTGAAGTCTGTACATTTTTAAGTTTTTGTCTTGTTTCAAGTTGAGAAAGTTCATCTCTTCTTGCTAAGTTTACTGCCGTTGCAAAAACAAGATATGGATAGATTGCACTTGCACCATATCCTAAAAGAACTGCCGCTGAGTGAGAATCATAAACTTCACCTGTTACAGCAACTATTGATACAAGGTGTCTTAACTTTTTTTCCAATAATAGATAGTTAATATAACCGACAGCCATAGCCATAGGAATTGTTCCATTATTTCTATCTAATTTTCTATCATCAAGATAGACAATTCTAATATTATCTTCTTCTACGGCTTGAATAATCTCTTCGCCTAATTTCTCCATTGAACCTTGAAGATCTGATTGAAAGTTAGTATAAAAAACTTGGAATTTAAAATCTTCTTGATACATTGGTTTTTTAGGATCACCAAAGCTTTTTAAAAGTTTCATTTTCTCAGAGAAGAGAATTGGAGATACTGCCTTTAATCTAACAGCTCTACTTGGTTCTTCATCTAAGATATTATGCATAATCCCAAAACCTGTGTTTGTAGACATAACAACTTTTTCTCTTAACGGATCAATTGGTGGATTTGTTACTTGGGCAAACTTTTGCTTAAAGAAGTCTGTAAAATTTCTCTGTACATCACTAAGTGCAGCTAAAGGAGTGTCATCACCCATAGAACCAGAATTTTCTTTTCCTGTATCCATCATTGGTTTGATAACTTGCTCTACTACCTCATTTGTAATATTGAAATATCTTTGCTTCTCTTCAAATTCAGTGTAGTCATAATCAACATCTTCAAACTCTCTCTCCATAAACTCTTGAAGATAAGCCATATTTGAGTTTAACCACTCAGCATACGGTTGAGAGCTTTTCATATAGTCATTAATCTCTTCATTGAAAATAACTTTTCCAAACTTTAAGTCGATTCCAATCATTTGACCTGATTGTAACCTACCTCTTTCTGCTACATTGTCTGCTTCAATATCAAGTACACCATACTCACTGGAAATTACAATATTTCCATCTTTTGTTAAGATATATTTAGAAGGTCTTAAACCATTTCTATCAATAACACAACCGATATATCTACCATTAGTCACACTAACAGCGGCTGGACCATCCCAAGCCTCGAAACAGGTTGATGTATATTCATAAAAAGCTCTTAAATCTGCGTCCATATGTGGAGCATTTTGCCAAGGTGCTGGAACTAATGCTCTTACTGATTTAAAAAAGTCACTACCGTTTACAAGTAAAAACTCAAGCATATTGTCTAAACTAGCACTATCACTTACATCTTCTTGTAAAATAGGAAGAATTTTATCTAGCTCTTCATCTGTAAAAACTTCACTTTTTAAAACAGAACTTTTTAGTTCAACATTAAATCTATTTGCCTCAACTGAGTTTATCTCACCATTGTGGGCAATTGTTCTAAAAGGCTGTGCTAGTCTCCATTCTGGAAGTGTATTTGTTGAGAATCTTTGGTGAAATAGTGCAAAACTAATTTCAAAATCATCATCTTGTAAGTCTTTATAAAACTCCTCAATATGAGTAGGCATTACAAGACCTTTATAACTAATAACCTTATCTGAAAAAGAAGGAATATAAAAATCTTTATCTTCTACTTGGTGTTCAATCTCTTTTCGTGTTAAGTAAAGAAGTGCTTCAAATCTCTTTGTCGCAATGATTGAGTTTGGAGTAATGAAAACTTGTACAATTTGAGGAAGTGTTTTTTGTGCTAAAACACCTAGTGCGTTTGTATCAACAGGAACATCTCTAAAAAGAACAACTTTCAGATCATTTTCTTTACACTGCTCTTTAATAATCTCTTTTTGCTTTTCATCTGTTAAAAACGCCATACCAACAGCATATTGAGATGGAAGGTCCACACCATTCTCTTTTGCAACTTTTGCCATAAACTTCTTTGGCATTGAAAAAAGAAGGCCACTACCATCACCACTTTTTCCATCAGCAGCAATTGCCCCTCTATGAATCATACGGCTTAACGCAACTACTGCATCTTTTGTAAGCTGATGACTCTGCTCATTTTTTATGTTTGCTACAAGACCAAAACCACAGTTATCTTTTGGTTTGATTAGATCTTTGATATCTTCATATTTGCCCATGCTTTATCCTCGTGAATGTGTAATAAGTGCTTAGAGAACAGCACTTTATTGTATAATTTTGATTCATTATATCATAACGATACTAAGTCGGTTTCAGACTACCAAAGGAAGAGCTATTTTAGGGTATATTATTTCTATTAATAAATGTTCTAATGAAGACCTAATTGTCAGAGTTTTAACAGAAAAAAAAATCCATACACTTTACCGTTTTTACGGTGCAAGACACAGTACAATTAATCTTGGATATAAAATAGATTTTTCTATTGAAGAACAACCTTTACATATGAATAAACTAAGAAATATTCTTCACATAGGGTACTCATGGCTTTTTGACTACAAAAAACTCTTTATTTGGCAAGAGTTTATAAAACTTTTAAATGTTCATTTAAGAGATGTAGAAGAAGTTGAAGAGACCTACTTTCAGGTCTTAGACAGAAGTGGGAAAAAGTTTGAAAAGCAAAATCCTAAAAGAGTTCTAATCGAGGAATATATCAATATCTTAGAAAATGAAGGAAGGCTTCATAGTGATTTTAGATGTTTAAGTTGTGAAGAAAAAATTGAAGAAGATCTTACCCTTACCAGATCTTTTTATCCAGCCCATAAATCTTGCATTTATGAAAGTACAAAATACGGCAAAAACAAAATTGAAGATCTTTTCAGCAATAAATCAACTATGTTATTAAACGATAAAGAGTGTGATAATTTATGGAATTTGATTTTAAAAGGAATATAAAAAGAGCTAGGAAGACCTAGCTCTTAAATTTGATT
>JAOXRY010000125.1 GCA_025800305.1 Campylobacterales bacterium
TTATTAAGTAAACCTTATGGCTTTTACCCTAACAAACCAGTCTTTGTTTTACGGAGACTGGAAAGTTGTTGACAATATTTCATTAGAGATCAAAGAGGGAGAAAGAGTCGCTCTTCTTGGAAAAAGCGGAAGTGGAAAAAGTACGCTTATTCGTCATCTCTACTCCATTAAAAGCGAAGAGTCATCATACATTCCCCAAGAGCTTGGAATTGTGGATAATCTTTCTACTTTTCATAATGTGTATATGGGAAGGCTAGATTCTTATAGCACACTTTTTAATATTAGAAATTTGATAGTGCCATGCAAAAAAATAAAACAAGAGGTGGAAGAGATCTTAAAAACTCTTCATCTCTCTGATTTTATTAATAAAAGATGCGGTGAGCTTTCAGGTGGACAGAGACAACGCTCCGCTATTGCTAGATCTCTTTTTGGAAAAAGAGATGTACTTTTAGCAGATGAGCCAATCTCAGCGTTAGATGAATTTTTAACAGGGAGAGTTTTAGAGACTTTAAAAACTAACTTTCAAACTATGGTTGTTGCCCTTCATAATGTAGATGTTGCCACAGAGCATTTTGATAGAGTGATTGGACTAAAAAACGGGAAAGTGGTTATTGATAAATCTTGCGACTCTTTAACAGAACAAGATAGAAAAGATCTCTATGAGAGTTTTGGAGATTAATAGAGATAGAAGATATAGAAACATAACTTCTATATTTCTTCTAGTAGCGTTTATCTCTTTTTTAGGTGCTGACCTTAGTATTACAACACTAGATCCATTCACTGAGATCTCTAAGTTTTTTCTCTCTATTTCCCAGATAAGTTTTACTAATATAGGTGAGATCTTTGAAGCACTGATAACAACCGTTGCAGTAGCGCTTACCTCTCTAATTTTCTCAGTAATATTCGGATTTATCCTCTCTATCTATTTTAGGTATAAAGTTGTAGCTACCTCTTTAGCTGTTCTTAGATCTATTCACGAACTGTTTTGGGCTTTAATCTTTTTACAGATCTTTGGGCTAACAGCTCTTACAGGAATCTTAGCCATCATTATCCCCTACTCCGCAATCCTTGCAAAAGTTTACGCTGAGATCTTAGAAGAGAAACAACACATAAAAAGAGAGAACTTCCCTAAAGGGGTTACCAGTATCACTTTCTTTCTTTTTGCAAAACTTCCCGATGCACTTCCTGAGATCTGGACATATACTTCTTACCGCTTTGAGTGTGCTTTAAAATCATCTGCAATTTTAGGGTTTATTGGGCTTGGGACTTTAGGATTCTTTCTAGAGTCTAGTTTTATGCAAGGGTATTACAATGAAGTATGGCTTATCTTAATTCTTTTTTATATCTTAGTTGCTACTATAAAGTATTGGCTTAATAAGTTTACATTTCTTCCTCTTCTCATCTTTTTAATAACAAAACTAGATTTTTCAGCTCATATTGAAACATCAAATATTATTAGATTTTTCACAGAAGATATTGTTCCTTATCCAATCAAAGAAGGCGGTGGAATTGTAGAGACTTTCAACTGGGCAAAAGAGATCTTTTTAGAAGAAGCACTTACTGGAATATATAACACTTTTTTAGTTACTCAGATCTCACTAGTGGCAACGGGGATTGTTGCTTTGCTTCTTTTTCCTTTTATCTCCAACAAGATGTTAGGGAAAAAATCTACGTTTTTTGGAAACATTCTTTTGGTTGTATTACGTTCAACTCCTGAGTATATTTTAGCTTATCTATTCCTCCAACTTTGGGGTCCATCTATGCTACCTGCTATTGTTGCTCTGATGCTTCACAACGGTGCTATTATCGCTCACTTGGTAGGAAATAGCTCCAATACTCTTAAATTAAGAGTAGATCTTCCCAAAAAAAGAAACGATAGATACTTTTACGAGATCCTCCCAAGAATATACCCAACATTCTTAGCTTTTCTTTTTTACAGATGGGAAGTTATCATGAGAGAGAGTGCAATCTTAGGAATCTTAGGTGTACAAACTTTAGGATTTTTTATAGATAGTGCTATTAGTGAGTTTGCTCTAGACAAAATGTTTTTTCTTTTAATGATAACTGCGTTACTAAATATTTTAGTTGATAAAATTTCAAGACAGGTAAGAAATTATTTAAGAATTAAACATAAAATTAATAATAGCTGTAACCTCCTTTAATTTTAATTGATTTAAATCAATTAATTCCTTCAAAATTCTATTATAATAATGGTTATCAAATTTATTTAAAGGATTAAAATGATTGATGGCTATACTATAGCTCAGATTATCCATCTACTTTGCGGAATCGCTTTTCTAGGATTTATCTTTGCCGATGTCTTTATATTACCAGTTCTAAAAACAAAATACGACCCAAAACAGACACAAGAAATAAAACAGACAATTTCCGATAGAGGAAGAAAAGTCTTTCCTATTACTGTACTTATAATTGTTCTTAGTGGTGGTTTTATGATGAGTAGATATATCAATTCAGATCTAGGAGTGTTCAATACCTCTTTACAACAACTCTTAATGATAAAAATCATCTTAGCATTTTTTATTGTCAGCGGTATTATTTTTTCTCTAACAAGAAGAGCTATGGGAAAGCAACCTCATCCAAAAATGAAGTATTTTCATAGTTTTGTATTTATCTTAGGAGTGATTATTGTTTTATTGGCTAAAGTGATGTTTGTTGTTTAACAATTTTTGTCAGCTTATTTCTTTAGAAGATACAGGTATTTCATTCAATTATTGAAGCTTACTTAATAAATTTGCCTTTACTGATTTCCATTCACTTTCAATAATTGAATAAACTACAGTATCTCTATAAGAACCATCTTTTAATATCTGATGATTACGTAATATTCCATCTTTTTTTGCCCCTAATCTTTCTATAGCTGTTCTTGATTTTTCATTGAAATAATGTGTACGAAATTCAACAGCAATTCCATTATAGTTTTCAAAAATATTCTCCAAAAGTAGTAGCTTACACTCTGTATTTACTGCTGTTCGTCTTACAGATTCAGAATACCAAGTATAGCCAATTATTACACGTCTATTTCCAGAATCAACATTATAATACCGAGTAGTTCCTACAATATTTTTTGAATTGGGGTAACAAAGATTTTTTAAAAAGTGGCTCCGGATGTAGGATTCGAACCTACGACCAAATGGTTAACAGCCATCTACTCTACCACTGAGCTAATCCGGAACATTTAGAAGTTTGTTTTCACTTGTTTAAGTGAGCCGAAATTATAATCGTTTTAACCTTAAATGTCAAGAGTTTTTGTATAAAAAATTTGATTATTTTTTTCTACCTTTTTTAAATCACCTTTTAAAAGGATTTGTTGAAGGATATCCATAGATTTCTCATCAAAAAGAGTCTCTATTTCCTCTTCACTTAAAGGTCTTTTTTCTACAGTTTTTAAGATCTCATCTTCTATATAGGTAGATTTTTTTGAATCTTTTTTTCTAGAAACTACATTAACTTTATTTGAATCAAAATATGAGGCAAGTTCAAAAAGTCTTTCATTGGAAACAGGCTGTACATTATAAGCAGGAGGTCTTTCTATCGTTCCTAAATCAATACGATCATACACCACTGTATTTAGGAAATCACCTATCTCTTTTATTTCTTCATCTGAATCATTTACATTTTTTATTATCAAAACCTCAATAATAAAATCACCTCTAAAAGTTTTTGAAAAATAACTAATTCCTTTTTTAATATCTTCAATATCTATATCTAAAGGTCTATCTATTTTATTAAAGGTTTTTTTACTAAAAGCATCAAGGGAGACTTTAACAACATCAAACTCTCTTAAAATTTTTTGTATCTCTTCCTTATTTATTGTTGAACCATTGGTAAGAATCAACTTTCTTTGTTCATACCTACTATTTAAAGAAATAATTAGATCCCATAGATAAGGATAGAGTGTAGGCTCTCCATTGGCAGTTACTGTCAAAATCTCAACTTCTGGATGGTTTTCTAAAGATTCATCAATATCTTCTATAATTTCTGATGTGAGAATAGGTTCTGCTATTTTATCAACAGTTTTTTCTCTACCAAGTTCACAATAAAGACAGTCAAAATTACAGGATTTTTCAAAAGGGGAAAGGTCAATGCCCAGTGACAAGCCAAATCTTCGACTTGCAACTGGACCAAATGTAGTCTTACTATTCATTAATATCCTTTTTAAGCAAAGCTATAAAAAGGACTCTTCGGCAGAGTGCCCAAGCGACTAGTCGCTTTGTAATCACTATTACTTCTTACTCACTCTTTGACACTCTGATACAAAGTGTTTTGCATTTTCAACAGGAACATCTGGCAAGATTCCATGACCAAGGTTAAAGATATGACCTTCACCTTCCATTATCTCTTGGATTGCTTCCACACATTTTGTAGTCTCCTCTTTTGAGTAGAGTCTGCAAGGCTCCATGTTTCCTTGAAGAACATACTTATCTCCAAGTTTCTCTTTTGCCATTGCCATAGGAGTTCCCCAATCAACACCAAAAACATCAAAGTTTCCATAAACTAAACCTCTCTCAATAAAAGCAGAGATTCCTTTAGGAAACATAATTACTGGGATTTCAGGGTATTTCTCTTTTAAGTATTCTGCGATTTCCACCATATACTTCCAAGAGAATTCATCATATTTTGAAGGCTCAATAGCCGCCGCCCAAGAATCAAAGATCTGAACAACATCAGCTCCAGCTTCAATTTGCTTCTCCATGTAGATTTTTACAACATCAGTTACTTTTCTTAGAATCTTATGTAAAAGTTCTGGATTAGAATACATCATCTTCTTACAGATATTATAAGTCTTTGTCCCCTGCCCTTCAATCATGTATGTTGCAAGAGTCCAAGGAGCACCTGTAAAACCGATTAGGGCTTTATCTTCTGGTAACTGCTCTTTTAATAGTTTAATTGTTTCATATACATATGTAAGTTTACTAGCCGCTTCCTCACCACCAATTAATCTGTCTAGATCTGCTTCTGTTTTAATTGGATCTGCAAACTTCGGACCTTCACCTTTTACAAATGAAAGATCCATTCCCATCTCATCTGGAATAACAAGGATATCACTAAATAAAATAGCAGCGTCAACACCAACGATATCTAAAGGCTGGATAGTTACCTCTGCCGCACGTTCTGGTGCATGGCAAAGGTTTAAAAAGCTTCCCATTTCATTTCTCACAGCCATATATTCTGGAAGATATCTTCCAGCTTGTCTCATCATCCACACAGGAGTGTACGGAGTTGTTTTTCTTAAACACGCATCTACAAAAATTTTACTCAAGATTTTCCCTTTTTATTTAAAAAATATAATCCCAAAGAGAGGATAAGAATAGAACCTGCAAAATAAAGCATCTCTAAAGGTGTTGCAAACTCCATATGAAGAACTCTTTGGAAAAAACTCACAACAAGAACCATAACAATTACTTTTGCTATCTTATCTTTTAACTGATCTAGAGATTGAATAGATAAGATACTAGAAGATGAAGAGTTCTTTGCTTCATCAATATCAGAGATAAATAACTCATACAAACCAAAACTAAAGATTAAAAGTACAACAGC
>JAOXRY010000136.1 GCA_025800305.1 Campylobacterales bacterium
ACCAAAAGATAATTACCGTCACTCACGATACTATAGCTTCTCACTTAGGTACATCAAGGGAGATTGTAAGTAGGATTTTAAAAAACTTTGAAGAGCAGGGTATTTTAAAACTTAGTCGTGGGAAAATAGAAAGATTATAAAACTTTAAAAATAAAAAAAGAGCAGAGTAATAACTCTGCTCTTTTAGATAATTTTATAAATAATATTATACGTCTAAGTGTTCAACGTCTTTAGCGTGCTCTTCAATATAGTTTCTTCTAGGCTCTACTTCATCACCCATAAATAGTGTAAATGTATCACTTGCAATTTCTGCATCTTCAACTGTTACTCTTAAAAGTCTTCTATCTTCTGGTGTCATTGTTGTTTCCCATAATTGTTCTGGGTTCATTTCACCAAGACCTTTATATCTTTGGATATATGCACCTTTTTTAGCTAAACCTTCTATTTCTTCTAAAACTTCAACTAAATCTCTACCATCAAACATAGAGATGTCTCTCTCTACAAGTTTGTTATAGATATATGTGGCTTCAGAGAAGTATGGAGATGCAAATAACTCATCATCAATGATTAATTCTTCTAAACCTTCATTTGTTTGAACAAATAGTTGAATTCTCTCTTCATTGATGTTTTTAGAAAGAATATTATAACCTTTGTTTTCAAGGAAGTTTTTAACCTCTTCATAAAGCTCTGCTTGCTCTAGTTTTACTAAATCTGAGTTCTCTATTAGATGTTTTAATACTTCAATTAAAGAGTATCTTTTTTCTAATTGATTTAGCATCCCTCTATATCTTGAAACTGTTTTAAATAGATCTATTAAATCGTTTTTACCAAGACCTTCAAAATCAAAGTTTTCTACCCCATGCTCAATTAAGAAATTAGATAGTGCTGTATCATCTTTTAAATATCTCTCTTGTTTACCTTTTTTATATCTATAAAGTGGCGGTTGAGCAATATATAAATATCCTTTGTCAACTACTGGTCTTAAGAATCTAAAGAA
>JAOXRY010000148.1 GCA_025800305.1 Campylobacterales bacterium
ATCTTTACCAGTGATGGTATCGGTACAGTTATTAAACATTAAAAGGAATTTATTATGCCATTATTAGACAGTTTTATGGTAGACCATACAAAAATGAAAGCACCTGCTGTAAGAGTTGCGAAGACAATGAAGACAAAATCTGGTGATAAGATTACAATTTTTGATTTAAGATTTTACAAGCCGAATAAAGGGATGATGAGTGATAAAGGAATTCATACTTTAGAGCACCTATTTGCAGGATTTATTAGAAAATATCTAAATGGAAAAGATGTTGAAATTATTGATGTTTCTCCAATGGGATGTAAAACTGGTTTTTATATGAGTGTTGCTGGAAGTCCAAGTGAGAAAAAAGTTGTTTCTGCTTGGGAAAAAGCGATGAAGGACGTTCTTAAAGTTAAAAAGAAAAATGATATTCCTGAATTAAATGAGTTCCAATGTGGAACTTATAAAATGCATTCTTTAATTAGTGCTAAAAAAATTGCTAAATACGTTCTAAAAGAGGGCATTGGAATTATGGATAACAAGAAAATTAAACTAACAGAAAAAGACGTAAAGAAAATTAACAAAGGAAAATAAGCGGATGTATTTATTCACAAGTGAAGTTGTAAGCCCAGGACACCCAGATAAGTGTGCTGATATTATTGCTGATAGTGTAGTTGACAAACTAATTATCGGTGATCCAAAATCAAGAGTTGCCAGTGAAGTATTCGTTGCTGGTAAACACGTTGTTATCGGTGGTGAGGTTACTAGTGGTACTAATGTTACTACAGAAGAGTATAAAAAAATCGCAATTGATGCACTTGCTAAGATTGGCTATAACGGAAATGATAGTTTTACAAAAGAAGAGTGTTTACACCCTGAGGATGTAGAGGTTCAAGTTCTTTTAAATAGACAGTCTCCAGATATCAACCAAGGTGTTGACCAAGAAGATGGTGAAACTGGTGCTGGTGACCAAGGTATTATGTTTGGTTACGCTGATTGTGAAACAGAGCACTATATGCCTTCAGCGATCACATATGCAAGAATGTTAATGGAAAAAGTGTATGACTACGCTTTAAAAAACCCTCACGAGCTGGGTGTTGATATTAAGACTCAAGTAACTATGGACTACGGAAATAAAGAAAACTTTGAAACTTCAAAACCACAAAGTATCCATACAATAGTTGTTTCTGCTCCTTGTGTTGCAAGAATGAGCATTGAAGAAGTTAGGGCTTTAGTTCAAAAACTTATTAATGAGACTGGGCTTCCAACAGAACTTTACAACCAAAATGATTGTATCATCCATATCAATCCAACAGGAAAATATGTAAGCCACTCATCTTTACACGATTCTGGACTAACTGGTAGAAAACTAATCGTTGATAGTTTTGGTGGATATTCACCAATTGGTGGTGGAGCACAAAGTTCTAAAGACTACACAAAAGTTGATAGATCTGGTTTATACGCTGGAAGATGGATTGCAAAACATATTGTTGCTGCTGGTCTTGCTACAAAAGCTGTTGTTCAGATCTCATATGCAATTGGTGTTGCACGTCCTACATCTGTAGCTGTTGATACTTATGGAACTGTAATTAACGGATTAGATGATGATAAGTTATCAGAATTTGTTTCTAAAGAGTTCAGCTTAACTCCAAATTGGATTACAAATAAATTTGGTCTTGATAAGCCTAGTAGTGATACTTTCCTTTACGCTGATGTTGCAGCTAGAGGTCAAGTTGGTCAACCAGAGTACCCTTGGGAAAAACTAGATGAACTTACTAAGTTTAAAGCTTTAAAATAGATAAAAGACTAAGCAAGTTTTTATAACTTGCTTAGTAACTCTTCTACATTTATCTCATCTAATTGCTCTTCTTTTAGATGTTTTTTTCCATACTCCAAATAAGCACCAGAACTTAAAAACAGTCTAAAAATATCTTTATCAAGTTTTCCATCTCTCACGTGATAGTAAATTATATTTAAAGCTTGAGAAAGCTTCATTGGTGTTTTATAAGGTCTGTCTGGAGCGGTAAGGGCTTCAAAAATATCTGCTATTGCTATAATTCTTGAAGGGATAGAGATATCTTTCTCTGTAAGTTGTCTTGGGTATCCACTTCCATCTAAACACTCATGGTGACCACCAGCATACTCAGAAACATTCAACAGATCCTCTGGAAAAGGTAGACTTTCTAAGATATTAATAGTCATCATCACGTGTTCATTTATTATAAAACGTTCTTCTTCAGTTAAAGTTCCTTTTTGAACACAAAGATTGTAAATCTCTCCAAGGTTAAACTTAAACTCTGGTACAGGAACTTTAAATCCATACTGTTCATAGCTTTTCATATCAAAACCATCTCTTTCTACAAGATGTTCTTTATCATCACTTAGAAGATTCTCCTCTTTTGGAGTAACTGTAGTCTCTCTATATCTTAATGATTCAACAATAGAAAGTCCCAAAGATTTATCAAAATATCTTGTCCATTTCTTAGATCCAATCTCTTTTACTCTTTCTATTTTTTTGTCATCTAAAAACTCTCCACCCATATTAACACTAGCAATAAAAGAGAAGTCCTCCTGAAGCTCTTTTTGCCTTTTATTAAGTTCCTCTTTGGAAATTTTATTTTCTAAATATTCAATATGAAGGTCTCTATGTAAAACCTCGAATCTAGTTCTAATTTCATGGATTCTATTATAAATTGTTTCTAACTTTGTTGACTTATCAATAACATACTCAGGAGTTACAACTTTTCCACAATCGTGTAAGATAGCGCCTGTACGAAGCTCTCTTCGTTGATCTTGATTATCTATATGAAAATCTTTAAATTTTTCCAACTTGGACTGGCTAATTTCTTTTGCCATTAGATCTGTAAGACTAGCAACTCTTTGACTATGAGATCCAGAATAAGAAGATTTAGCATCTAATACACTAGCTAGAGTCATAAAGAAAGAATCCATTAATACTCTTTGAGAATATTCATTAGTTTCTATTTCTTCAGATAAAGATATAAATGATTTTGCAAAATCATCAATTTCTTTGAACATAGTTTTGACTTCTTCTACTTGAGAGTACTGTCTATTTTTTACTTTTTCATTTTCTTTAATAAGTTTTTTTACAGGTCTAATAATCATAATAGATGTCCAGTAGATATAAGGAACAGCAAGTAATAATACAACTAAAGATATATATAAAGCATAAAGGAGTTTTTCTTGATAAGGTGCTAGAATTTCATCTTTAGGTACTATCATTCCTAAATATTCTGTTGTATCACCTTTAACATTAATCTCAATAACTTTAGAAATACATTCACTACATCCATCTTTATAAGGTTGGAATTTTTCATCTACTTTATCAAGCTGAGGATGCGAACTTACAAACCTTTCCAACCTCTCTTGTGTAAAATTCGATGTATAAAAAAGTAGTTCTTTTCTCTCATCTAATAGGAAAAGACTACTATTTTCTGTAATTTTTTGCCTCTCTAAAAAGTCACTCATAGTAGCCAAAGAGATATCTATGGCCAAGACAATTCCATCTCCTAGATAGTTTCCATATGTCACACCCATTCCATCAAGATTGGCAAACTTATAAGGAGCTGTTTTTATGGCTTCTTTACTATTTGTAGCGTCTTTGTACCAAGGTCTGCTTCTTGGATCATAACTACTTTGTTCATACTTAGATGAAACTATATTTAGATCTTTATCTAAAAATTCCAAATACCTAACACTACTATTTCTATCTAATATTTTAATAATAGTCCAAACAACATTTTCTTCAACATCATACTTTTCATGAAGTGTGTCTGAACTTTTCATATTAATTACTTCATAAAAACCACCATTATCATAGCCTAAATACATAGCGTAGATTGAAGGGTTCCTTTTTATTGTACTGGTAAAAACTTCTAATGCTCGATGTTTTCTTCCTACAATTGGCTTTTTTTTCATTACTGGATTAAATTTGTGAGTTGTTATTAAATCAATAATTCTATTATCTATGGATTTTAATCTATCAGAAACATGAATAGAAATTTTATTAAAACTCTCTTCTACAGTAGTTTCTACAAGTTTCTGTCCGTAATGATATTGAACTCCTAAAGCGATAAGTGTTATAAAAAGAGTTCCTACAATAAAGTTAGTTACAATACTAAATTTTATACTTACAGGGACAAAAATATCAAAAATTTTATTTTTTAGTTTGGTCATTATCTAAGCTCTCTTTATCAAAGTAATCTTCTGTCATATTGTTATATCGATTTCTAACAAAAAGAATAAAAATCAAACCTAAAAAAGAAAAAAGGATCAGCTCTATTAAAAGGGATTTGATTGTCTCTTCCATAGCTATATCTTTCTACACATCTTTATATAGTAGATTTTTTTGTCTTTCATTAAGTAATCACTATCTCTACCACTCCATCCTTCTGCTTTTGAAACAGTATCATCCTTACACATTAAAGAACCACCATTTTCAAAATGGGGCATTAACTCCTCTCCTGAAGTATCGGTAAACATAGAAATACTTCCAATAATATAAAGAGCAATCATTGCTTTGAAAAATTTTCCTGCTAACTTCCTATCAAACTTCACATTATAAAGAGCAAGTAACATAGACAAGATGCCAAGAACAAGAGCTCCAGCTGTAATAGTTTCGTGCATTATGAGATCTCCTTTACTATTTTTTGGTGAATATCTTCAATACTCTCTCTTGCGTCTATCTTCACAAGTCTGATTCCAAGATCTAAAGTCGCTTTTTCCAATCTGCTTTGAATATCAAGAAGAAAATCCACACCTCTTGCTTCAATGTTATCATGGTCTTTTTCTCCCAATCTAGAACTAAGAGTCTCTTTATCAATTTCAATGAGTACCACAAGATCAGGAAGAGTATTGTCTATACTAAACTTATTAAGATTTAGAATACTTTGATAATCAATTGAAGTATCTGCATAAGCAACTCCTGAGACAACACTTCTGTCACTGATAATTAACTTCTCTAGATTTGGTTTAATAACTTTTTCAACATGCTCTGCTCTATCAGCTAAAAAAAGTAAAAACTCAGCTCTAACAGAAAAGTCATTTTCTCCAAGAACTAAAGATCTAATAGTTTTACCAAGATTACTTCCACCTGGCTCTTTTGTAACTACCGCGTCAGAGAATTTATTTTTCAGTAGATCTATCTGAGTAGTTTTTCCAACCGTATCAATCCCTTCAATGGCTATATACATTTTAAAACCTCCTCAGGAACAAGATGAGAAACATCTCCACCATGTTTTAAAATTGAACGGACAACAGAAGAGCTAATAAATGCGTATTGAAGACTTGGCATGAGATAGACTGTTTCAATATTCGGGCTAAGAGAAGCATTTGCATACCCCATTTGCAGTTCAAATTCAAAATCACTAACAGCCCTTAAACCTCTAATAATAATATTTGTACCTTCACTATTTACAAAGTCAACTGTCAAATTATCAAAAGATTTTATTTCAACATTGTCAAAACTACTTGTTGCATCTTGAAGCATTTTTACTCTTGTTTCTAAATCAAACATAGGAGTCTTATCTTTAGAAAGTGAAACTGCAACAACCACCTTATCAAACATTGCCGAAGCCCTTTTGATAATATCTATATGCCCATTTGTAACTGGATCAAACGTACCAGAATATACAACCTTCTTCACTATAAAACTCCTATAGAATCTAAATGTTAATAATTATATGCAACTTTATATTTAGGATCATACTCTGTATACTCACAGAAAGGTCCTGCATCTTTTAAAAGCTTTTTACAATCTTCACTTAAATGTTTAATTGAAAGTTCTTTTCCTGCCTCTGCATACTTTTTTGTAATCCCATCAATAGCTTCTACACCACTAATATCCATAACTCTTGCATTTTTAAAATCAAGAACAACTCTTTTAGGGTCGTGTGCTAAATCAAACTGCTCGTTAAAAGATGTACAAGAACCAAAGAAAAGTGGACCATTGAACTCATAAACTTTTGTTCCATCATCTTCTCTATGAGTTGTAGCATAAACCTTTGCGTGTTTCCAAGCAAAAACAAGAGCAGAGATAATAATACCTGAAATTACGGCGATTGCTAGATCTGCAAAGATTGTAATAACTGTTACAGCAACTAAAACAAACTTATCAGAATTTGGCATATACTTAATTCTATGTCCACTCTCCCACTCAAATGTCCCGATACTTACCATAAACATAATACCAACAAGAACAGCAACAGGAATCATTGAAATAAAACCACTTAAAGCAACAACAAAAGAGATAAGTAAAATAGCAGCAGTCACACCAGAAAGTCTTCCCCAACCACCATTGGAAAAGTTAATAATTGACTGACCAATCATCGCACAACCAGCCATACCACCAAAGAAACCACAAGTTACATTACCAACACCTTGAGCGATACACTCTTGGTTTCCACTTCCTCTTTTTCCACCCATCTCATCTAAAACAGAAAGAGTTAAAAGTGATTCAATAAGACCGACAAGTGCAACAAGTACAGCGTATGGAAGAACCATCTTAATTGTCTCAATTGTAAAAGGAATCATTGGAATATCAAAGCTAGGAAGTGAACCACTAATATCAGCAAGGTCTCCAACTCTTTTTGTATCAAGATCCGTAAAAATCACAACAGCAGAAACAGCGATAATAGCAGCAAGTCCAGCAGGAATGGCTTCTGTATATTTTGGCAAGAACCAGATAATCACCATTGTTGCAAAAACTAAAACATACATAATTACCCCTTCTCCTTCAAAAAGAGGAAACTGAGCCATAGCAATTACAATAGCAAGACCATTAACAAAACCATACATTGCAGGTTGAGGAACAAGTCTGATAAGCTTTCCAAGCTTTAAAGTTCCAATAGTAATCTGAATAAGTCCAGCAGCTACTGTAGCAACTAAAATGTACTGTAAAATATACCCACTAATTGTTCCATCTGCTACCATCTGTTGATACAGTTCAGTTGGAATACTCTCTTTAACTTGAATACCTAAACCAACTAAAACAACAGCAATAGCACCTGTTGCTCCACTAATCATTCCTGATTTACCACCAACTAAAGCAGTAATCAAACCTAAAATAAAAGCTGTATACAAACCAACTAGTGGAGAAACTCCAGCAATAATAGAAAAAGCAATAGCCTCAGGAACAAGAGCAATTGCAACAACGATACCTGAAAGGAGATCGTGCTTGGCACTTTTACCAACAAATGTGTCTTTTATGTTTAACAAATTAATTTCCAATCTTTTTAAGTCTTATAAACCCGCGATTATATCTAAAACTGCTATAATTTAATCAAACAGAAGCTATTAAAGCTTTTATTTTACTAAAAGGGTTCGAAGATGAAAAAGTTAATCTTATCAGTAGCAACAGCGGTAACTATAGTTTCCATCAGTGGATGTGGTTCAGATTCTGACAGTGAAAAGAAGAATGATACTTCAAATGAAACATCATTTAACACTTCAGCAAAAAATGCTGTACGAAACTCTATTATGGACTTGCCAAGTTCTATAACAGAAAATCATACAACAGCAAGTGCTAGTAGCAGAAGTGCCAACCCAGATAGAGGGTACGCTAACTACTATACAGCAATTAAAGCTTATGTAGATATTGCAGAAGTGATGAAAGATGCTGTTAGAGATATTTTAACAGGAGTTATTACAAACCTAGGAAATATCCCTGAATCTTCTTACAATTCAATAACTAAAATATCAGATGATACTTCTGAAGCCAATGAAATAACCCACATTAAACTTGAAAAAAATCCAACAGGGGCTAATGAAGACTACCAATGGAAAGTGACTTTTTTTATGGATGGAGATACAACATCCCCTTCGATAATTGTTAGGTTCACAATTGTAGGAGATGAAGCAAAAGGAAGACTTCTTTCCTCTTTTACTAGTCAAAACAATGTAAGTAAAACAGATACAACTGCAAACATGGATGTTCTTTTTGATGGAACAACTTCACCTAAAACTCTTAGTATAAAACTAACTCAAGATCTCTCTTCTGTATTTTCCTATGGAAAAGCTAATTGGAGCACATTAACAGATGTTCAAAAATCAGAACTAGACCTAGGACAACCTGCAAAGATGGCTATTACAGCAAGGTATAACGATTCAACAAAAGAGTTTGATATCTACGGTACATCTTATCATCCAGGATGGGATCTTCAAGCTACGTTAAAAAGTGAGGAAAACTTCTGGGGAGATGATAATCGAACTATCTATTCATTTAAAGTAAAATCTAGAGATGATGATACTCTTAAAGGAAGTAAAGTCGTATTAGCACTTCCAACAGCAGATACTGGGACAATTGACTCAAACTACTGGAATGAAAACTCAGTTGGTGCACTATTTGTAAAAGCAATAACAAAAGATATTAATGAGTTTTTAGTTGGATTAAGTAATGGTGGTAATTCTGCAGGGGCAAAGGCTATTATAGGTTGTATTCAAAGTGGAAATGAAGCTGGATATACTGGTAGTGTAACAACTACCACAGTTACAACATCTCATCTTACAAATGTAGATCTTGCAACTTTATCTGAAACTTGTAATACAAATTTAAGTCCTGTTCTGACAATGGTTAAAGCAGTATCATATATGGGCAATCCTTCATACTTTGGAGAAAATGATTTCTTAGGTACACAATCTGGAAATACGTTTTACGACTTTTCTTCAACATCAGGATTTAGTTCTCAATCGTCAGCAACTTCACAAATACCGTCACAATTACAAAGTCTTGATTTAGACTCAATTACTATCACTCCTCCTAAAGAAGTAGTGTTACAAACAATTACGATAGAGTAACTTGTTGTACAAAGAGAGAAACAAAAAAAGGTTTCTCTCTTTTACTCTTTATTTTTTATAAATAAAGCAGAAAGAATAAATAATCCCCCTAAAAATATTGTTATATTAGACAACGAAATCCCATAACTTGCAAAACTTCCAATAACCATTGCAATAAAAGCATTGGAAAGAAGAAATACCATATCATTATAGGCGATTACTCTACCAAGAAACTTCTCTTGTGTTTGTTGCTGGATAAAGCTATAAGTTATTGACCAGATTGAAGTTGTAAAAACTCCTGTTACAAATACTCCAATCAATGAGATATAGAAATCAAATTGTAAAACACTCCAAAAAATAATAGCGACTCCTTGGAAAATCATAAGCCAAAAAAGAAGTTTCATGCTCTCTTTATATTTGATGAAAAGAAAAGGACCAATAAAAAGTCCAGCGGCTCTTACGGCATTGATTACTCCAATAGCAAGAGGCTCAGAGACATCATTCATATATTGTGTTTTAGCAAGAAGGGTCACCAAAACATCAAAGGAGGTAAAACCAACTGTTCCATGAAGAAGAATAATGTAAATAATATTTTTATTTTCTTTTAGATAAATCAGTCCATCTTTTAACAATTGAAAGGATTTCTCTGCTGTCTCTGTTACAACATGAGGAAAAGATGTATTTTTTAATCCATATAATGCAAAAAGAAACAATAGTGAGTCTAAAATAAATGCTGGACTAACGCCTAAAGAGTCAACAGCAATTCCTCCTAAAGCCATTCCTACAACAAATGTTACAGACCAAGTAACAGAAGTGATATCATTGGCAACTCTTAAGTTTTCTCCATCAACAACTTTAGGAATAAGAGTTTGCATTGTTGTAAACATCAAACTGGCACTGGACATTCTTATATAAATAAGAACTAGTAAAAGCCAAATGTAATTCTCCTTAGTTACCGCTAAAAAAGAGAGTGTAATGACAAACTCAACAATTAAGACTATAGCCATTAAATTTTTTAGCTTTACCTTATCAAGGATAATTCCAGCAATAGGTGCTTGTATTGCCCCTGGAATCCAATGAAGTGCAGCAACTATAGCGATTATTAGTGGTGATGCATCGAACTGAATAAGCATTGTATAGGTTGCTACAACTGTAAACCATGATCCAAAACTTGTTAAAAGATTAACCAACCACAAGGTTTTAAACTGTTGATTTTGGAGTATGAGATCTTTATAATTTTTCAAGGGTAACCTTTTGTATAATAAGAGCAAGATTATACAATAAATACTTAGGAGAAAAAATGAGTGCAACCATAATGAATTTTGATGATTTTTACGGATATGTTGACTCTCAAATCAGTAGAATTTTTAGATATAAGCAAGATAATAAGCTGGAAAATTTGACGATTATGTTTGTAAGACATAATGATATAGAGAAAGTCTATAAAGTATTGGAAAATAATTTAAGACAATCAGATGTGGTATTTAAAAAAGAGAACTATATTTTTATAGCCCTATCAAATACTGATAAAATGGGTGCTCTTCATGTAGAAGAGATGTTAAAAGAGTTTTTTGAAGATGCTTCACTGGTTGTTGCTTATGTATCTTTTCCAGAAGATGGTGATAACAAAGAAGAGCTATTCCAAAACCTTAGTCAAATTTGTGATGAAGAATATGGATTTGACTTTGAAGATTATCTAAAATAACTTCAAAGTTTCTCTAAAGGAAGTAGCAACTCAACAACTAAACCTCCATCTTCATTAAAAAAAGCTATTTCCCCACTGAGTCTTTCTATTATAATTTTTTCCACCATAAAAAGTCCCAATCCAGTTCCTGAATTTGAGAAAAATGGTTTTGAAATAATTTTAGGATCACTTACCCCTCCTCCATTATCTTTGAATTTTACTCTTACGCCTTTTGTCTCTTTAGTTTGAGTAATTATTATTTTTGGAGACTCCACCTCTCTTTCTATAAAAATATTTTTTGAATTAGAAAGAAGATTCAAAACAATCTGTGCAAAATCTTTTCCATACCCATAAGAGAGATAACTTTTCTCTTGACAGTGAATTTGAATGGCGTTTTTTTCTATATAATAACTAAAAATAGTTAAAGCATAATTTATTTGTTCTGTTATATTAAAATAGTCTTTTTGCCTATCCTTTACATAAAAATTCCGAAAGTCTGCCATAGTTTCAGACATATATTGAAGATGTCTATCAATAGTTTCAAAACCATTTAAAAGATTATCTGAAGAAGGTTTTTTACCAAACTTAACCAATGCATACATCTGAGTAACTATAGAAGAGGCTCGATTAAGGGGGATTCTCCACTGATGTTCTATATTTGAAAGTGCCTCCCCTATAGTTGCAAACTTTGACTGGTTAAAAAGATCTTGCTGGGCTTTAATATATTCATTATTGGCATTTCTTGCTAGGTATGCCAGTAAAGATAAGAAAATATAAGACTCTATTGTAAAAAGATATTGCAAATGTGGGACATAAGAAAAATCAAAATCTTTTGAGTGGTTTCCTAAAAGAGTAACTACTAAAAGAGGAATAACAAAAAATCCCCAACCTATAAAAAGAACCTTAGCGTGTTTCATTTTTTTGACAATAGCGTAAATATTTACAAAGAGAATAAAACTCAAGGTAAATTTTGCAGTTTTTAAGTAATCATCTGTTACAAGGGTAAAAATCAAAGAGAAAAATATTATTACAATAAAAATATTAATAGACCAATAAATTATTTTAGAGTGCTTTTTAAACTCAAAGATCTCATTTAAAAAAAGAAGTGCCGCTATAAACTTAAGCTTCATAAACCCTACAAACCAAACAGTAAAATGCTCCATTGGAAAAAAGTTTAAAAAAAATCCTGTATAAAGTAACTGTACAATCACAGTACTTAACAAAAAAAGAGAATAGTTAAGATAGATTTTTTTTCTAAGAATAAAAAACATAATTACTAAAATTATAAATATTGCCATGGTTATTGCTGTTCCAAGGTTAGAAAGCAAAATCTCATTTCGATTTTTTTCCCAAAATTCTAAAAAACTCTCATACACTTCATAGTGAAAAATAAAAAAAAACTGTGTTTTTAATTGGAAATAAAACTCTTTTGTCTCATAGGGTTCTAAAGGAACTTTAAAAAGAATATTACTACTAGAGATCTCCCTTTCACTTAATCTAACTTTAGTCCCACTTGATACTTTAATACTTTTACCTTCTTGGTTTTGATAGTACATATCAATAGATTCAAAAGGAACAAATGGGAAAAAAACTATCTTCTTTACTTTTCTATTTTCTATATTCTTAAACTCATGCTTAATCCAAAGTGTTGACTTACTTCTATTTAAAGACTTGTAATCTACATCTTTAAATTCTCCTTTTAATGCCAAGATATCTTTAAAAGTGAATGTAGAGTTTTTATCTACAAAAATAGAATACCCATAACTATTTCCCAAGAAAAAAAGAAATAAAAATAAAATCTTTTTCATGTTATTAATTTGTATCCTAGATCTTGAATATTTTCTATAGACTCTTTTCCCACAATTTTTCGTACATTGGAAATATAGGTTTTTAAGGACTCTCTATGCTCTCCTAAGTCATCCCAGATCTGATTTTCTAAAGCTTCATAGGTGACAATACTATTTCTTTTTTCATATAGAATTTTTAAAAGTATTTGCTCTTTTTTTGTAAGTTTTGCTGGATTTTTACTGTTAATTATTAAGTTTTTAATACTGTCATAAACAGTACCATTTGGAAAAGTCAGATAAATCTGATTGGTTCTTTCCAAAATATTTAATGCGCTTTTAAAAGATTGAGAAAGCTTAGGAAAGCTCAAAGGTTTTAAAATAAACTCAGTAATGCCTAAAGGAATTAAGCTTTTTAAAGTCTCTTTATCATCATAGCTTGTTGTAACAATAATTGGTATTTCTAGATTTTTTAAACGGATATTTTTAATAATTTCTACTCCGTTAATATGAGGAAGATCTATATCTGTAATAACTATCGAAAACCTCTCTTTATCAAAAAGTTCTAAAGCATCCTTCCCATTATAAGCGGTGTGAATCTCTTCAAAAAAGATATTTAAAGTTTTTGTAATATTTCCCACTACTTCTTTATCATCTTCGATATAAAGAAGCTTAGCTTTTTTTAAAAGGTCTAAGTTCATATGAAAAGTTTAGCAAATACAATAACTATTTTACAACTTCTTTACAACTATAATTAATAATATATTTATGAAAAAACCATTTTTTATTACATTTATAATATTCTCTTTGAACTACTCTTTATCAGGACAAGCCAATAAGTACAAAGAATTAGAAAATCAAGAACTAGAAAGTGGAAGAAAATTTTTAAAAGAAAATAGACTTGATAAGGCAATAGCAGCATATGAAAGAGTTCTTATCTATAATCCTGATTCTAAAGAAGCACAAAGACAGCTTAAAGTAGCATATACAAAAGAGAAAGCATTAAAAGAAAATAAGAGTTTTGTTACTGGTAGTGGTATTTTAGGGATTCAATATAATTCAAATATAAAAAACTCCAACAAAGATCTTCTTGCAGATAAAGGATATCAAGGAGTTGCTACATTAAGACATAGCTATTTTATCTCTAGAAACTTCTATTTGCAAACAGATTTAATGGGATTTTATAAAAACTACCAGTCTCTAAAAGAAGAAAAAATTCTTTTTTACTCTTTTCACACTGGATTGTCTTACTCTAAAAACTCTTTTGTTTATAATTTAGGACTCTATAAAGACTCTATTGATTATGGAGAAGATTATAAAGTTAAAAGTTTTGGAATAACACCAAAACTTTTTTATCAATACAATAGTGATATAAAACTCTTCATAAAAACAACCCTATTAAAAAGAGAAGACATTCAAAGCAATGGAACTTCTAAATATGTAGAAGGATCTATTGGAGGTAATTACAATTTTGGAGATGTTTTTAGTTACTCTGCTACTTACGGTGAAGAATCAGCAGAGAAAAGTTTAGAATATATTTCAAAAACAACTCTTTTTTTCTCTTTGGCTTATAGTTTTTTGATTACCAATGCTTTTGTCTCTTATCTTAAACTTACATCAAAAGAAAATAATTATAAAAATAGGCAAGACACTATTCACACTTTTGATGGAACTTTAAACTACTCACTTTTTAATGGGTTTATAACCCAACTCCTTATAAACCATAGTCAAAATAACTCAACTCTAGAAAATGCTTCTTATAAAAAAACCATTATAGGAATAAATTTAATTAAAAATTTTTAGGAGATTTAATGAAAAATATATTATTGCTACTACTTTTAGACTTACTACTTTTTGCAGAAATAGGTAAGGTTGTTGCTGTAAAAGGTGAAGCCTATATAACTAGAAAGCAAAAACAAATCCTTATAAAAAACTATGAAAATATTAACCTAAAAGATACAATAGAGACAAAACAAGGAAAACTTCAGATTCGATTTATTGATAATACAATAGTCACTTTGGGAAAAGAATCTGTTTTTCAAATAAAAAATTATCAATTTGCAAAGAATAAAAAAGAGAATCTCTTTCAAATGGATATTAAAAAAGGTCTTTTTAAATCTATTACAGGATCTATAGGAAAACTAAATCCTGAAAAATTTAAAATAAAGACAAAAACTTCTACCATAGGAATTAGAGGGACAACAATATTTGTTAATTCTCAGCCAAAACAACCTGATATAATAGCTTGTTTAGCAGGAACAATTGATGTAACTTCTCTTGCTACAAAAGTAACTGTAACTCTACCTGCAGGAAAAATAACTAATGTTTCAGAAAAAGAAGCTCCTACACCTCCAAGAGATTATAAAACAAAAGAGATAATCCCAACCTACCAAAAAACCAATATTATTGAAAAGAAAAAAGAAGATAATAAATATCCACCTTCTAGAAAAGAACCTATAGATATACAAACACCTCCCACTAAAGAGAAAAATATTGATGAAAAAGTAAATAATATTATCGACTCACAAAAAAATAAAAACCCTGTAGAAGACATCCCAACTTTGCCAGAACTTTAAGGAGAAACAATGAAAAAGATATTAATAACCCTTGCTATTAGTTTAAACTTGTTAAGCAATGATTTCTATCTAAGTAATAATGGATTGACTATAAAATGTGAAAACGCCAATCTTGGTGATACTGGAACTGTAGGTAGTACGACCTATAAAAAAATCTCTAACCTTTCAGAACTCAATATAAATGGAGGAAGTGTTGATGCTTCTATTGCTTGTACATCAGGCATTACAGATATATCTAGATGGTTCTTAGGAAAAAACTCTTTCAATAAAGATATCTCTCATTGGGATACATCAAGTGTAACAGATATGACAGAAATGTTTAAAAACAGTAGCTTTAATCAAGATATTAGTTTATGGTCCACTCCGAAAATTCTTTCAAAACCTACTAATTTTGATACAAACTCACCATTTGAAAACCAAAATAACTTACAACCTCAATGGGGTTATAATATTTTTGGAAACCACTTTAGTGATGAAAACCTAACAGGAACTACAGACAAAGATATTTTTTATCTTGACAGAAGAGCTGAATCTATAGATGGAAATAGTGGAAATGACACT
>JAOXRY010000184.1 GCA_025800305.1 Campylobacterales bacterium
AAGAGGAAAAAAAAGTCTGTTTTTTAGAAAAATAGGGCTTAACTAAACGCCATTGAGGGATAGGAGAGTAGAGACAAAGTCTCCGCCTCCATCCCGAAGCCGTTTCTGAATGCTTTTATCTGCAACGATAACTTTAGCCAACAACCAAAATCAACGTTTCTTTAAAATAACCCCAGACTCAATATGATTTGTATAAGGAAACTGATCAAACAAAGCAGATTTTTCAATACTGTGAGTAGAAGAAAGATCCGTAAGATCTCTTAACAAACTTTCAGGACTACAAGAGATATAAATCACATTATCAAAAGTCTTTACAAACTCTCTTGTTTTTTCATCTAAACCAGCCCTTGGGGGATCTACAAAGATAGTTTTGAAGTTAAAAGATTTCAGATCTATCTCTTGTTCTTTCAATCTCCTAAACTCTCTCTTTCCTTCCCAAGCTTCATTAAACTCTTCACTGGACATTCTTAAAAACTGGATATTTGAAATATCATTCTCTTCACAATTGCTTTTTGCAGATCTAATAGATGTTTTAGAGATCTCAGTTGCAAGGACTTTATCGAAATTTTCACTCAGAGGAATCGTAAAGTTCCCCATTCCACAGTAAAGTTCCAAGAGATCTTCACCTTGGCTTTGCGAATTTTCTTTTGCCCAAGAGATCATCTTTTCATTTATCTTTCCATTTGGCTGAGTAAAACCATTTTCAAAATAGTTGAAGTTGTACTCTCTTCCAAGAACTGTAGTCGTATCTTTGATAGAGTCTCTTTCACAGACCTCTTTTATCTTTCTACTTCTTCCTATGATTAGGATCTCCAGTTCTTCTTGAAGCTTTAATGCCTCTTCCTTCCAGTTTTCATCAATAGGTCTGTGATAGATTAGAGTTACTAAAACTTTGTCAAAATCAGTTGCTAGAAACTCAATAGAGAATAGTCTTCTTTTTAGCTCGTCATTAGAATTAATTTTATCAATCAGTTTTGCCATTAAATCATAGATCTTTTGATTGACAATAGGACAGGCTTCAATTGGAAAAACTTTTTTATCCAAGTCGCTCATAGCATAAAGACACTCACCATCATTAATACGGTAAATCCTAAACTCTGCTCTATTTCTAAAGTTGGACTTATTAGACTCAAAAACTTCAGGTTTTGGAAAGTCTAGATCTGAAAAATTACTTAAATAATGTTTTTTTTTAATTTTTAGTTGTTCTTGGTAATCAAGTGGAAGAGAACAGCTCCCACATTTGTTAAAGTAGTTACAATCCATAAGTAGGATTATATCCAATTTGTGATATAGTTGTCTCTTATGAAAAAAAATATAGCATCAATAGTAACAGAACACCTAAATGAAGCAATCTTAGTTGTTGACGATAATCATATAATTAAATATATCAATCCTTCAGCAGCAACACTATTAGAAATCAATAAAAAAGATGTTTTAGGAAAAGATCTTTTTCAATATTTTTCTTTTGATAATGATTGTGCTAACACTCTAATAAATGATGTTATTGAGTCTGGATTAGA
Source organism: Campylobacterales bacterium (assembly GCA_025800305.1). Lineage (GTDB taxonomy): Bacteria > Campylobacterota > Campylobacteria > Campylobacterales > SZUA-545 > JAOXRY01. Next base: position 1,521 of record JAOXRY010000184.1, read on the forward strand.
CTACTTCAGTGAAACAGCTACACTTAACACTACTGTAGAGAATAAAAAGATCTCTTACACAATGACTAAATTTCAAGAAGAAGACATTGATGGATATATGATTGTTGCAAGAGATATTACTAAAGAGTCCAAAAATCAAGAAGAAATTTTTAAACTATCACAAATTGTAAATCAAAGTGCAGATACAGTAACTTTAACAGACTATCATGGTGATATTCTTTATGCTAATCCTATGTTTTTTAAAACTACAGGATATTCATATGATGAAGTAATTGGACAAAACCATAGACTTGTTAAATCTGGAAAACATGATGATAGATTTTATAAAAAACTATGGGAAACTATTTTTTCTGGAAAACTTTTTAAAGGTGTCATAACCAATAAAAAGAAAAATGGTGAACTTTACCATGAGTTAAAAACAATCACTCCCTTAATCGATGACGAGGGAAAAATCCTGAACTATATCGCTACAGGAAAAGATATAAGTGCCCAAGTCCAAGCAGAAAATCAACTTAAAAGTCTTAATCAAGAGCTGGAGAAAAAAGTTGAAGAAGAAGTAGAAAAAAATAGAGATAAAGATAAGGTTCTTCATGAACAATCAAGAAGAAGTGCTATGGGAGAGCTTTTAGTAAATATTGCTCATCAATGGAGACAACCATTAAATAGTATTGGTCTTGTTATTCAAGATATAGAAGATAGATTCGAATATGAAGAACTTACAAAAGAGACAATGAAAAAAGCCTCTGATGATATCTTAGGAATTCTCTCTAGACTCTCTGGTGTTATTAATCAATTTACATCATTTTATGAAAGTGATAGACCAGATAAAGAGTTTCCTATTAAGTCTACCGTACTAAAAGCATTAGGGCTTCTAGGAGAGAATATAGAATCAAATAAATTAGGTGTGGAGTTAACAGGAGATCTTGATATTAGATGTTTTGGTGATGAAAATGAACTTACTCAAGTGTTTTTAAACATCTTCACCAATGGAAAAGACCTTATAAAAGATAGGAATACTAACAATCCAAAAATAATTGTTAATCTAGAATCACAAGAAGATATATTAATAGAAATCACCGATAATCTAGGTGGCGCAAAAGATGAGATTTTACCAAGAATTTTTGATCCTTACTTTACAACAAAGTTTAAAGGTGAAGGTGTTGGAATGGGACTATACGTTGTCAATGAAGTTATTACCCATAAAATGAAAGGAACAATTGAAGCTTCAAATCATGAAGATGGACTTAAGTTTCTTATAAAACTTCCTCACCCATCACAAAAACTTGATTAACCTTACTTTTTAAATTTTCTTCAAACATAGCAATATTTCCTACAGAAGTTGATAAAAACTGTTGTAAATCTGCTTTTGTATTACCCTTTGGATTTAGAATAACCAAATCAGCGTCATAGCCTACTTGGATGCGTCCCTTATTCAGCCCTAAAAGATCTGCAGGGTTTTTAGATGTTACTTTTGTAATCTCTTTTAAAGAGAGTAGATTTTCTTCCACAAGTTTAGTAAAAAGTAGTTGTAAATAGATAGCAGAAACTGCGACACCATTTTCAGCTAACTCAAAAGGCTTATCTTTTTCTGTGTGTTTAATTCCATGATGATTTGAAGAAATAATATTAATAATCCCCTCTTTTATACCATCAATTAATCCATCTTTATCTTTTTCAGAACGTAGTGGTGGAAATGTTTTATAAAGAGTGTTGAACTTATCACAAGCTTTATCACAAAGAAAAAGATTAATAGCAGGGGTTCCAGCAGTGATATTATCTTTATTGTCAGATCTCTTTAATAGATCTATAGTCTCTTTTGAAGTAACATATTCGATAAATAAAGAACTATCAATTCCTTTTCCAACTTCTAAGATCTTTCCCACTTCACTAGACTCAGCAAAACTAGGAAGGGAAGGAAGCCCCATTAAGGCGGAAACTTCTCCATCATGAATCACTCCACTCTCCTCTAAGGAGCTATTTGTTGGACTAATAAATAAAGGAGCCGTTTGTGTCTTTGTATATTGGAACATTCTTCTTAAGAGGTTTGAATTGATATCACTTTTGACACTGACAGCTTTTACTCCTGACTTAAAAAGGGTTGAAACGTTATTTAATGAACCATCTTTTGTTCCATTAGCACAGATTAAAATGTTTTGGAAATTTTCTAACTTTGATTTTGAAAGAATAAATGAAGCGGCGAATTCATCATCAATATTAGGCTGACAATCTGGAGCGATTAAAACAGTTGTGATTCCTCCTCTGTATGCGTCTTTTATGGATTTTTCAAATGCTTCATTTTTCTTTGATGCAACATCATCAATGTGAAAGTTAAGATCTATAAGACCAGGAAGAACATAACAACCACTGGCATCAATAATTTTTTCTTCTTGTTTTGGAAAAAGTTCTTTACCTATTTCCTCTATCTTATTACCAACAATCCTAACATCCAAAACTTCTTCTGTTTGAAAATCAACAACTGTACCACTTTTAATCAACATCTAAAATCCTATAAAACCATCATAAAGTGTTACTACCCAGATAAGTCCAGTCATAATAAGACTTACAAGAACAACAGCTGAACCAGCATCTTTAGCATGTTTTGCTAACTCGTGATATTCAAGAGTTACAAGATCAACAACCCTCTCGATAGAGCTATTAATAAGTTCTGCAAAAATAGGAAACATCAAAGAAATAAAAAGAATGGCCTTATGTCCCATTCCAATATCTAAAAAGAAAATTATAATAGTTCCAATAATAAAAAGACCAACTTCTGTTTGCATTGGCTTCTCATTTTTTGTAACTTCTATAAAACCATTAACTGAGTTTCTAAAATTCCTAAAAAGACTAAACTCACTTTTTACTTGGTTTAAATCAAATTCTTCTTTACTCACTGATATCTCTTTCTAATTAAAATCCGCTGTAAGCGATTGAACCACCAATAAAGATTAGCAATACACCAGCAACTCTTTCTACAATCGCAAAGTGGTGTTTGATTCTGTTCATAATGTGGATAGCTTTTGTTGTTAGTATTGTTGA
>JAOXRY010000193.1 GCA_025800305.1 Campylobacterales bacterium
AACAAGAAAAAAAGGTGGAGAGATATTCATCTTTGGTACTAACCAGAAAAAATTAGGAAGCAATGTTACCGAAGTTATTCGAAACAGCGGTGTTGAATTTTACGACACATATGACGAGTGTTTAGCACAAGCAAAAGAAAAAAATGTTGTTCGAATACACAAAGATACATCTGGTCACAAAATTGTAATGACAAAAGAGCTTATACAGAATATCTCACTTTTTGCTAAATCAACTGTTTCAACAATAAATGTCTTTTCTGGAAAAAGAGCAGAAAGTAAATTAGTAAGAAAATCTGCAGAAAGTATGCTTAAAAAAGACTTTTATACTTTTGGTATGCTCTCATTTGATGGAGATCTTTGTGGAACTATTTTCTTCTTTGGCTATGAAAAGCTTCTAAAAGAAATTGCAAAAGTTATGCTAGAAGATAGTAATCCTGACAAGCAAACTGCTGTGGACTTGACTTCAGAGATTATGAATACAATTGGTGGTAAGGTAAAAACAGCTATTTCTAAATTAAACATTCCTATTAGTATCTCTTTACCAAAATCTTTTGGTGATAAAAATCAAGTTGCTGCTATTATCGAAAATAGAGAAGGCGTTAGTGTAAATCTAAAAATAGAAGATAACGAATTCTATCTTTTTATTATTGGAGAGAATCTACAAGAGGCTTTATAGGGAAGAAGACTCCCTAAAAGGGAGCTTTTAAACTGAAATCTCTTTAATATCAGCAATATCTAAAAATCTATTGTAAATAGTAGCGATTAGATTTTGTCTATTTCTCTTAATTGCTTCATCTTTATCATTGACCATAACTGAATCAAAAAAGTTATCTAGGCTCTCTTTTAAATTAAAAAGTTCAGCTAGTAAAACTTTCTTCTGCGTTGATTCAATTTTTGAATATGTTTCCCATAGTTTTTTCTCGCTTATCTCTTTGAAAAGAAGTGTATCCACTCTTGGAACAACAGAAGTGTCAAGATCTTTAATGATGTTTGCAACTCTTTTAAAAGTTGAGAACTTTTCTTTGAAACCCTCGCTATTTGAAACTTCAGCAACTGCTTCGATATTTTCTGCAACTTTTAGAAGATCTTTCTCGTTGGCATTAAGAACAGCCGTCACAATAGAAGGATTTACACTGTAAATATTAAATAGTCTTTCGTTAATAAACTCTACAACTTTTGATTTGTCAAAGTCTTTGTAAAGATGAGAGATCTTATCTACAAAACTTTGGATATTTAGATCTATTTTTTTCTCTATAATAATTTTCACAATTCCATTTGCTGCTCTTCTTAAAGCCAATGGATCTTTTGAACCTGTTGGGATCTTTCCAACAGAAAATAGAGCCATAATAGAATCAAACTTTGTAACAATAGAGATAAGAGTACCAGTCTGGCTTGAAGGAACATCATCATCTTCACCAGCAGGCATATACTGTTCTTTGATTGCTAAAGCAACTCCGTCACTTTCATTCTGAGCTTTTGCATAATACTCACCCATAACACCTTGAAGCTCAGTAAACTCATAGACCATCTCAGTCATAAGATCTGCTCTGGAAATCTCAATTGCTCTTAATAGATCTTTATCATCACTTTTTAGAGTTTCTAAAAGAACCTTCCCAATTTCCATTTCTCTTTTTACTTTATCAGCAACACTTCCAAGACCCTCAGCAAAAACTAAAGACTCTAATCCATCATTTTTAAGACCATTTCTTAAATCATTTTCCCAAAAGAACATTCCATCTTTTAGTCTTGGTTTTAATACTTTCTCATTTCCAGATCTAATAAGTGAGAAATCCTCAGTTAATGAGTTTGCCGCAACAACAAAGTTGTTTGTCAGTTTTCCATCTTTATTAACAGCAAAGTATCTTTGGTGTTCTTTCATAGAAGTGATAATTACTTCAGGAGGAAGAGTTAGGAATTCTTTATCGAACTCGCCAAGAAGTGCTGTTGGATGCTCTGTAATTGCAACAACTTCTTGTAGTAACTCTTCGTCAAGTTGTACCTCAACACCACTCTCTTTTTCAATAGTTTTAATCTCTTCTAGAACTTTGTTCAATCTATCCTCAGGGTCAAGTAAAACACCCTGCTCTTTTAAAAAGTTTTTATAATCAGCCGTTTGTACATCTACCATTTCATAGCTATTTTGTCTATGACCAAATGTTTTATTTCCACTCTGGACACCAAAACAAGAGAAGTTTAAAGCCTTACCATCTTTAACAGCAACAATCCATCTAATAGGTCTAATAAACTGTTCATCTAAAGAGCCCCACTTCATCATCTTTCCAAACTTTAAAGACTTTAAAAACTCTTCTACCATCTGTCCTAAAACATCTTTTAGAAGTTTTCCCTCTATAGTTTTTGAAAAGTAAAGAACCTCTTTACCTTTTTTTTCTTGTCTCTCTAACTTATCAAGATCTACACCACACTTAGATGCAAAACCTAAAGCAGCTTTTGTTGGCTCACCATCTTTAAAAGCAGCCATTACAGGAGGTCCAAAAAGTTCCTCTTCAATATCTTCTGACTTATCTTCAATATTTTTATGGATAAAAACTAATCTTCTTGGTGTGTAGTAAAAATCAAAATCACTACTAAACTTATACTCTTCTAAGATCTTTTTCCATTTTGGCTCGATATTTTTAAGCTCTTTAAGCAGTGGCCAAGCTGGTAGCTCTTCAACTCCGATCTCTAATAACATTAAATCTTTTCTCCTGTCTTATTTTCTAATGGTGGTTGTTTTTTCTCTTCTAATACATTTAATCTTTTTTCAATTGCCTTAACTGAATCCATCAAAAGTCTTACTTTGTCATCTCTTACATTTCTTTGATAATTTGTATCAACAATCATATCTTTAAACAAAGTGATATTCTCTTTTAAAAGTTTCACCTCTTTTTTTAAAGCAATCACATCTAACTTAAAAGTGTGTTCACTTTGTAAGAACTTCTCCTGAAGTGCCATCTCCATCTGTTGTCTAAAATTAAGTAGTGAAGCATTCATTTCAACCATAAGTTCAGCTTTTATCTGTCCTTTCAGGTCTTTAGACATAGCAAAAGAGGACATTTCTTTGCTTCCAATTGTTCTATCAGCAGATTGAAGTAAATTAATAAAAAGTAGAAGTGTTACAAATAATCTAATCATAGTCACTATTCCTTATAAAAAGGTAATAATACCATAGGGTTCTTTATTTTTTTTTGGATAAAATCTCACACAAATCAAAATG
>JAOXRY010000064.1 GCA_025800305.1 Campylobacterales bacterium
TTCCGATCTCACTTGGAGCAAAGTGATGGTCTTTGGATTGATACCCATGGAATGAAAGTCAAAGAGGATGTTTGGGATCTTTTAGAGTACATGTTAAAACAGAAAAAAGCTCCTGTTTTACTAGAACGTGACAACAATATCCCATCACTCAAAGCTCTAATGAGAGAAGTTGATAAATCGAAAGAGATCTATGAGAGAGTTTAACATTGAAAAAGATTTTATTAATAAAGTAAGAGATATTGAGACCAATAAAACGAACTCACATAGAGTCTATGAAGATCTGGTAAAACACCGTTTTGTTGAAGTGATTTCCAGCTGTTATCCAAAGTTTGTCTCTATGATTAGCGAAGAGAAGTTATACTTTCTCATTAAAGAGTTCATCAAAGACAAACCAAAAACTCCTTACATCTGGCAATCACCAAAAGAGTTTTATAACTTTGTAAAAGATAAAAAACTTGTAACGAAACTAAGCCAACTTCAAACAATGGACTTTGAACTAATCGAACTAGATCTCTACGTCAATCAAAACAGACATAAGACCAAAAAATTCAACTGGAAAACAAGATATAAACTTTCCAAAACAGCCAAAATTAAAAGATATAACTTTGATGTAATAAACACACAACCTAAAAAAGAGTCTTTTGTTTTAATGTATCAAGATCCAAAAGATTATGAGGTTTATCATTTCGAGATTACAAAATTTATGTACTATTTTTTGAGATCTTTAAACTCTAATACTCCACTTAAAGCATTAAAATTTTTATCTCATAGGTTTAAAATTGACTTGAAAGAAACTAAAGAGCTTATGAAAAAAGGACTAGAAGAACTCTCTTTTTTAGGAGTTATCTAACATAGATATTACAGGACTTTTGGGGACTTTATGGCAAAATAAGCTTTTAAATATATTAAGGTTTTATAAATGTCAAAAAGTGAACAAAGAGTTTTAGAAGCTATCAAAGCCATTAGAAATGGTGAGATGATTATTATGATTGATGATGAGGATAGAGAAAATGAGGGAGATCTTGTTTATGCTGCCACGTTTAGTACTCCTGAAAAAGTAAATTTTTTAATCACAGAAGCAAAAGGTCTTATCTGTGTTACCTTAGAAAAAGAGATTGCTAATAAATTAGATCTAAATCCAATGGTACAAACAAATACAGACACCCACGGAACAGCATTTACAGTTTCTGTTGACGCTGTACAAACGACAACGGGCATTTCTGCTCCTGAAAGAGATATGACAATCAAACTTCTTGCAGACCCTTTAGCAAAACCTGCTGATTTTCAAAGACCAGGGCATATTTTTCCACTAATTGCAAAAGATGGTGGTGTTCTTGTTAGAACTGGTCATACAGAGGGGGCTACAGATATTTGTAAAATGGCTGGGCTTACTGGGGCTGGTGTTATTTGTGAAATCATCAAAGAAGATGGAACAATGGCAAGAAGAGATGATTTAGAGATCTTTGGTGAAAAGCACGGGCTGAAAACAGTTTTTATTGCTGACATGATTGAGTATAGATTAAAAAGAGAGTCTCTTGTAAAAGTTGCAGATCCAGAAGAGTGTGAATTCTTAGGATATAAAGTTAACAAACAGATCGCAACAGATCACAAGAACAGACAACATACAGTATATACTTTTGGCGAAGTAAAAACATCTACACCTGTGAAATTTCATATTGTTGGAGACGACTTAAAGTTTTTACAAAACAAAGACAAATACAACGGGATGATTGGTGCTTGTAAGTATCTTGATGTTAACGGTGGTGTTTTAATCTTTATGGATGTTACAAATACAGAAGAGGAAGCTACTAAAGATTTTGGTATTGGTGCTCAGATCTTACACGAACTAGGTGTAAAAGAGATCTCACTTCTTACAACTAAAAAACAAGATTTTATTGCTGTCAGTGGATTTGGTCTTGAATTAAAAGAAGAGATTGTAATTCAATAAGTAGTTTTATTCTACTTGTCACATAAAAAGGAAGAGGTAATGTCAAATTTTGGAATTAAAGCGAAGATGATCTTCATCTTTGTAGTCATTAAAGTTCTGCCTCTTCTTCTTATTGCTTATGTTTCTGTTGAAGGAACAAAACAGCTAAACGAATATTTCTTATCAAACACAAAATCTATTTTTGATAAAGGGAAAAAAGTCTTAAAAGAGACAGCAGACAGTGCTATTTCTGATAGTATAGAAGCACTAGATAAAAAGTCTCAAGACTCCATTGAGAAACTCTCTTTTATGTTAGCAACAAAAGTTGCTGATTTCCTCTATGAAAGAGATAGTGATTTACTTTTTCTTTCAAAAATGCCAATAAATCAAAAAACACTTCATGAGTTTTATAAAAGTAAAAATAGAGATATCTTAATCCATGAACCATATATTTATGATGATACAACCCATAAATGGATCAGTAGTAAAAAACCAACAAGAATCCAAAGAGAAAAAACAACAGCAGATCTAAAAGATAACGAGAAAAAATTTCACTACATAGATCCAATCAAGTTAAACTCTAAGACTATCCCCCTTTATAAGGAAATAAGCTATTTTGATTTAAAGGGAAAAGAGATCTATAAGATCTCTTCCATTGATAAAAGAAAAAAAGACATTTCTAAAAAAAGAAATACATATATCAGATCTGAAACCTATTTTCAAGAGATCAAAAATCTAAATAAAGGTGAAATCTATGTTTCTGATGTAATTGGTGCTTATGTAAAAAGTAATATGATAGGAACATTCACCAAACCAAAAAGTAAAAAATCAGGTCTAGAATTTAAGCCAGAAGAACACGGCTATGCAGGAATAGAAAATCCTGTAGGAAAAAGGTTTGATGGGATAATGAGATTTGTAACTCCTGTTTATAAAAATGGGAAAAAAAGAGGCTATCTCTCTTTAGCACTAGATCATAGGCATTTAATGGAATTTACAGATACTTTTAATCCTGTAGATGCTGATGTCAAACAGAATATTTCAGATGCTGGAGCTGGAAATTACGCTTTTATGTGGGATCATAAGTCCCGTTCTATTTCCCATCCAAGAGACTATTTTATCGCAGGTTTTGATCCAAAAACAGGAGAGAGAGTTGCCCCTTGGATTAGTAAGGATATTGCTGATAAATTTAAAGAGTCTAAAGGAAAAGATCTTAATAAATTTTTAGAAAACTATCCTACCTACGAAAACCAATCACTACAAAAAAAACCAAATATTGCCCAAATAAAAGGAAGTGGACAAATCGCTTTAGACTGTAGATATGTCAACTTTGCACCTCAGTGTCAAGGATGGAAACAGCTTGTTGAAAATGGTGGTTATGGATCTTTTGTAATCTTTTGGAGTAAGGTTTGGAAGCTTTCAACAGCTGCTGCAATTCCTTACTACACAGGAAGGTTTGGAAAGAGTAAGATGGGATTTGGTTTTATTACTATTGGAGCTAATGTTGAAGAGTTTCACAGTGCAGCAAACAAAACAAAGCAGAAAGTAAATACCATTTTAAATCAGCAAACTAACATCATGAAAAAAACCATTGATGATGGAAAAAATTTCATGACTGCTTCCACAAAAAAGATTGTAAATGAGCTGACTGTTTATACAGGAATCATGGTGATTATTGTTATATTCATTGCTATCTGGATGTCAAACTATATCACTGGGAAAATCAACAATCTTGTCAAAGGAACTAGTAAGTTTGCCAATAATGAAATGGACTATCGTATTGATATTACCTCAGATGATGAAATTGGAGCATTGGAGCGTTCTTTTAATGAAATGGCTGAAAAAATAAGTAAGCTTATTAATAAACAAAAAAATCTTAACGAACACCTTGAAGATATTGTTGAAAAAAGAACAAAAGAGTTAACTGTAACAAATCAAAAAATCAGAGATCTTCTTGATCACTCTGAAGAAGGGTTTCTATCTTTTAGCGAAGATCTTGTTATTAGTAACCAATACTCAAAAGAGTGTACTAAGTTTTTTACAGGGGATATCAGTGGTCAAGATTTTGGAAATCTTCTCTTTCCAAACGACCAGCACAAAAGAGACTTTTTTGATGACACTTTTACAAAACTGGCAAAAGAGACAAGCAAATTAAAAATAGATCTTATTCTCTCTCTTTTACAAAAAGACTTTATACTTAATGGAAGATCTGTTGAGCTTAGATACAAAGTACTAGGTGGCGGAAACTTTATGACTATTATCACAGATGTAACAGATAAGAAAATTTTGGAAGCTAAAATTCAAAAAGAGCACAAGACTCTTCAGATGATTGTCTCAACTGTAACCAATAAAAGTGAATTTTTTGATCTTTATGACTCTTACAAAAACTTTATTTCACAACGTTCTGAACTTATTGACAAAGAGAAAACTCCTTTTAATAACATCTCTAAAATCTATAGAGACATCCATACTTTTAAAGGACTTTTTTCTCAAAAGAACTTTTTAGAAACCCCTATGAATCTTCATCAACTAGAGGAGAAGATCTCAAAACTTCTAGAAACTCAAACAAGTACAAATAAAGAACTTTCACAACTTTTGGTAAATTGTAATCTAGAAGAATATTTTGAAAAAGATTTAAAGGTCATCAAAGAGATCTTAGGAGAAAACTTCTTCAATGAAAGACACAAAATAGAGATTGATGAGAAGACAATCGACAAGATTGAAGATATGGTAAGAAACTTTACAAAAAATCATAAAGATTCTAAAGAGTGTCTTGTGGTTATTGAAAGCTTAGAGAAACTAAAAGCCAAACCTTTTGTAGATCTTTTCTCCTCTTATCCAAAACTTGTAGAACAGATTAGCACCAGACTAAAAAAATCCATCTATCCTCTTCATATTGTGGGAGATGAAACAATTATAGTTAGTGAAATTTACAAACCACTTGTCAAATCTTTCATCCATATTTTTAGAAATAGTGTAGATCACGGTATCGAATCTAGTGAAGAGAGAGTTGAAAAAAATAAAAGCGAATCAGGAACAATCAGCTGTATTATCAAAGAGGAAAAAGAGAGATACCATATTCTTATCGGTGATGATGGAAGAGGAATCGATATTGAAGCAGTAAAAAGAAAAGCCATAGAAAAAGATCTTTTTTTAGAAGATGAGTTAACAGAAATCAATGATGAAACTCTTGTTGATATTATTTTTAGTGATAGCTTTACAACAAAAGATAATGTTTCAGATTTTTCTGGTAGAGGGATTGGTCTTGCTGCTGTTAAAAATGAAGTAGAAAAACTAGGAGGAGAGATTGTCCTTAAAACAAAAAATCATATAGGGACAACTTTCCACTTTTATATACCGAAAGTAGATTAATGAAAATCAGAATTTATTACGAAGATACAGATGTTGGTGGTGTTGTTTACCACGCCAACTACTTAAAATTTTGTGAACGTGCTAGAAGCGAAGCATTTTTTCAAGTAGGAAAAAGTCCAGAGACAAAAGATGGACATTTTCTTGTGAAAAATATGAATCTTGACTATATTGAACCTGCACTATTAGGAGATCTGATAGAGGTTAAAACAGAACTTATAGGTTTTAAAGGTGCATCTTTCTCTTTAACTCAGACAATTTTTAAAGAAAATAGAGAAATTTTCAAAGCTTCTATGACAATTGTTTTTATTGAAAACAAAAGACCAAAACGAATACCTTTAGATCTAAAAGAGGATCTTCTCCAACTATTTTAAATAAAGAGAGATTTTAGAGAGAATAGTTTACTAAAATAATAACTATTATCTTCAACCAAAGGTTTAAACTATGACTTTAGAGTTCTCTTTCTTGATATTATTTATTATAGTAACTTTAATGTTTGTAAGAAAATTAAAGAAAAAACCTAAGTTAGACGATGGAATTTCCTATCAAGTTATTGACTATGTTAACACAAGAACAAATCTAAGGTAAAAATTGAAAAAAGAGACCCTTAATATTCTTAAAACCTTAAGACTTTTAATTGTTGAAGATGATGTAAACATTCTTCAAACCTATAAAAAGTTTTTCTCTTTATACTTTGATTTAGTCCTTGATGCTGCCAATGGTGACGAGGCTATAAAACTTTACCAACAAGATAAGCCAGATGTTATTATTACAGATGTTGTCATGCCTGTTATGGATGGACTAAGCTTTACTAACTTTATCCGAGAATTTAATGATAATATTCCAATAATCGCTATCAGTGCTTTTACCGAAAAGGAGACTTTAGTAGGACTGATTCCAAATAATCTTGTAGCATACTTGGAAAAGCCTGTTCAATTTGAAGAATTAAAAAAAGTCTTGGAAAAATGTGTTCAAAAAATCATAGACAATGGACTTATTGAATACAGGCTTAGTCAAAATACAATATATTCCCACTCTAAAAAATCTTTTGTTGTTAAAAAGGAAGTTGTTCCTTTAACACCTAATGAAGTAAAGTTCATTGAACTTTTAATTGATAATAAAAATAAACTTGTAACTAAAGAGATGATAGAAAATATAGTTTACAATGGGGAGTATATGAGCACACCTGCGATTAATAATTTAGTTTCTAAAATTAGAAAAAAAATAGGAACTGATGGAAAAAGTATTATTACCATCAGCTCCTTAGGCTTTATGATCGTTTAATTAGATCACTTCTTGAAGATTTTTACCAGCTTTAAAAGCTGCTACTTTTTTCGCTGGAATTTTAATAGCTTTCTTAGTTCTTGGATTTACACCATTTCTTGATTGTCTTGTTCTAACTTCAAACTTTCCAAAACCGATAAAGTTAACACTTCCACCATTTTTTAACTCTTCTGTGATTGTGTCGATTGAGGCATTTACTACTCTTTCACATTCTGCTTTAGATACACCAGCAGATGCAGCAACTTTATCCATTAACTCTCTTTTTGTCATTTCTAGTTCTCCTTAGATTTATTGTATTGGAGGTATTATAAGTAGATAATCTCTTCAAATTCTCTCCAAAAAAAAATTTTTTTAATTTTTGTCAAAAAAGTATGTTATTTGTTATAATCTATCCCATAAAAGGGTTATTTATGTCCATACCATATAATGATACGATACTGTCGCCACTGGCAGAAAGAACAAAAAGTTTTTTAAAAGAAGATATGGGGATTGAGATCTTAGAAGAGACTAAAGAGATTGAAGTACCTAATAAATTTTCTTTGAAAGACTACACGGTTACAATTGGAATTGGTGGTTCTCTTAGTGTTTTATTTATTGTAAGCTATGAAAAAAGTGCTCTAGACTCACTTTTAAAAGCTTTTGCTTATGATGATATTGAACCAGAAGAGGAAGATGAAATGAAAGAGAGTGTTGCAAGTGAAATTGCCAACACAGTAATTGGCAACTCATTACCTAATTTTCCAAAAGGTGGAGATGGTGTAACTATTACACCACCGATAGTTATTTGCGAAGCAAAGTCTATTAATAAACAAAAAGACTCAAACATTTCCATCTCAACTATCAAAACTTCTGGTGGAGAGATTGTTGTTGGGGTTATTGGCCCACGTAAATTATTTGAAGAAGAGTTGCATATAAATGGGGGAGATGTTAGATGTTAAAAGTATTAGTTGTTGACGACTCATTAGTTCTAAGGAAGAATATTACAAAAATGTTCACAGAATTAAGTCATGAAATTATTGGTGAAGCAAAAAATGGAATCGAAGGGGTTGCTATGTTTCAGGATCTAAATCCAGATCTTGTAACAATGGATATTACCATGCCTGATATGGATGGTATTGAAGCAGTTACAAAAATTATGGAAATAGATCCAGATGCTAAAGTTATTATGGCAACTTCTCACGGTCAAGAAGAGATGGTAATCAAAGCTGTTCAAGCAGGAGCTAGTGGTTATATCTTAAAACCTATTACAAGAGAGAAGTTAGAAGAGACTCTTTCAAAAGCACTTCCTAAAAGTTAATCATGGCAAACAACAGTTTTTTTGACAAAATGTTTGATGCTATGCCTTTTGGAGTCTATGTTGTTGATAGTGAGAATTATGACATTCAATATATGAATGAAAACATAGAGTCCAGACTGGCATTTCCAGAAGCGAAAAACTGTTGGGAGAAAATATATGGGCAAGAAGATCCCTGTCCATGGTGTAAAGTACCTCTTTTTACTGAAAGAACCAATCAAACAGAAGAGGTAACTTTTGAACTTTTTAATGAGGCTGATAATAGATGGTATCAATTAAACGAAAAGCTAATTGACTGGAATGATAACAAAAAGGCTAAGTATTCAATCGGCGTTGATATCTCTTCACAAAAAGAGGATCAAGGAAAGCTCATTGAAACAAGAGTTGAAGTTGCAGTTAAATCAAAAGAGCTAGAACGTGCAAAACAAAAAATCGAAGAACTTCATGCTTATGATACAGAACAACAAACATTAGCGAGAAAAAAACAAAAAGATATTGTTACCAATCAGCTAAAACATGACAAAGATTTTAAAACAAAGATCTTTTACCAATCATCAGATATTTTAAGTGGAGATGTCTACTCTATCTATAAACTGGATGAAAATAATATTTTTTACTATATTATTGATGGTCAAGGGCATGGGATTTTACCATCTTTAACAACTTTTTCTGCTGCTACAACAATTAACAATTATGCAAGTCATATGGATGATATGGAGCATATGACTGAAAGAGTTATGGAAACACTGATGATCACTCTAGATGATTGTGAACAACTTTCATATTCCCTTATTCATTTAGATCTTAAAAATAGTGTGGTTAACTACTCTATTGGTGGA
>JAOXRY010000201.1 GCA_025800305.1 Campylobacterales bacterium
AAAATGAACTACTTAACAACAATGTGATTGCTTATGGAGATCTTATAAATAGTGAATTTATTGATCTTGTTGCTGATGGTGTTGAATCTGCTTTAGAGGAGAGAAGGTCTTTTAGTTTTGAATATCAAATTACTACAAAATCTGGTGTCCAAAAATGGGTTTGGGAGCAGGGCATAGGACTTTATGATAATAACAATCAACTGGTTGATATAGAAGGATTTATTACAGATATTACCGATCAAAAAATGGAAACTTTGAAACTTCAACAAGATATTGACAAAAAAGATAAAGAGCTTCTTATTAATCTGTCCTTACTAAATGAATATAAAAAAGCTGTAGACGCCAGTGCTATTGTTACTAAAACAACAAAAAAAGGTGTTATTACTTATGCCAATGATGAGTTCTGCAAGGTAACTGGATACAACAAAAAAGAGATCATCGGAAAGTCTCATAACATTGTAAGACATCCATCAATGGAAAGGGGATTTTTCAAAGAGCTTTGGGGAACTATTTTAAATCGTGGGATTTGGAAAGGTGTTATTAAAAATCTAGCAAAGGATGGCTCTACTTATTATGTAAAGTCGACAATAGTCCCTATTCTTGGATATGATGGTGATATAAAAGAGTTTATTGCTATACGAAGTAACGTTACAGACTTAATAGAGCAAGAACAGAAAATCAAAGCACAAACTACAGATCCTTTAACACAGCTTTCTAATCGTCAAAAACTCATAGAAGATCTTGAGGAGGACATTGGAAATAAGTTGGCAATAATTAATATTAGTAACTTTAGAGAGATCAATGAATACTATAGTTTTGAAGCTGGTGATAAACTTATTCTTGCTGTGTCAAAAGCAATTTTAAAAGAGTTGAATAAATATAAACTAAATCTTTACAAACTTACTGGAGGTGAGTTTGCTATCTCTTCAACTATTGAGATTGATAAAGACACCTTTATTAGTGCTGTAAAAGCTTTGATGAAAGTTCTAAATAATGAAAAATTTCAAATTGATGATAATACCTTAAACATTGATACATTTGCTGGTGTTACAATGAAAAAGAATTATTTTCAAAATGTGAAAATAGCCCTTAACTACGCAAAAGAGCAGAGAAAAGATCTTGTATTTTTCGATGAAAATCTCAATATTAAAGAGCAGATCCAAGATAATATAAACTGGACTAACAAAATTAAAGAAGCATTAGCAGAAGATAGGATTGCTGTTTTTGCCCAGCCAATAGTTCATAATAATGGCTCTTCTACAAAAAAATTTGAGTGTTTAACAAGATTTATTGAGACAGATGGAACTGTAGTTTCACCTGCTATCTTTCTTCATATTGCCAAAAAATCCAAACTCTATTCTGAAATCACAAGAACTGTAATCTCCAAATCTTTTGAATACTTTAAAGATAAAAATGACAACTTCTCTATAAACCTTACACTAGATGATATTACCAATTCTGAAACTATGAACTTTCTTGTTGAAAAACTAAATCAATATGAGGGAATTGGAAATAGGGTGATACTTGAAATTGTTGAAGATGAGGGAATAGAAGAGTATGATGAAGTAAATACTTTTATAGAAAATATGAAGTTTTTAGGTTGTCGCATTGCTATTGACGACTTTGGAACTGGCTACTCTAATTTTGATTATCTAATGAAATTAAGTGTGGATTTTATTAAAATAGATGGTTCTATTATTAGAAATATTGACTACGATCCTAATGCAAAAGTTGTTACAGAACTTATCATTAGCTTTGCAAAAAGATTAAATATTAAAACAATTGGAGAATACGTTCACTCTGAATCTGTTTTACAAACTGTTAAAGAGATGGGAATTGATTTTTCTCAAGGGTACCATTTAGGAGAGCCTAAGAGTATTTCTTAGCCTCTGTACCCATTAATTATTGGCATTCTTCTCTCTTTACCAAAAGATTTTTCAGTAATTTTTATACCTATAGGAGCTTGTCTTCTTTTGTATTCATTAATATCAATAAGTCTTGTGACTTTCTCAACATCTTCAGATCTAATTCCTTCTTTTATAATTCTTTCTCTACCGTAGTCTTTCTCAATATATAGTTCAATTATCTTATCAATCACTTCATAACATGGCAGATCATCTTGGTCTGTTTGTTCATCTCTTAATTCAGCAGATGGCGGTCTTGTGATGATATTTGTTGGAATAATCTCTTTATCTCTATTTATCCACTTACAAAGGTCATAAACAACTGTTTTTGGTACATCTTTAATAAGTGCTATTCCTCCAGACATATCTCCATAAAGAGTAGAGTATCCCACACTCATTTCGCTTTTATTTCCAGTAGCGATTACCATCCAACCAAATTTATTGGAAAGTGCCATCAAAAAATTCCCTCTAATTCTTGCTTGTATGTTCTCTTCTGTGATATCTACTTCTTGATCTTTAAATACTTCCTCTAAACTTTTATCATAGGCTTTCATCGCATTGGCAATAGATAGATGAAAACTCTCAACTTCCAAGTTCTTTGCTAAAGCTTCCGCGTCATCAACACTTGCTTTTGATGTGTAAGGAGAAGTCATAAGAACACACTTAACATTGTCACTTCCTAATGCCTCTTTCGCTAAAACAGCCACTAGAGCACTATCAATTCCACCACTTAAACCTAATACAACTTTTTTAAATCCACTTTTATAAATGTAATCTTTTAGCCCTAATTGTAGTGCTTTATAGATATTTTCAAGGTCTTCATTTTTTTCAATTTTATTTTCTGTTTTTGTTTTTTCTTCTAATAGATCTAAGGTTATTTCTACTTGATTTACATTTTCTAAGGTTTTATTTAAATTTTTAGCCAGAGAAGTTTCATATATTAAAAGTTCCTCTTCAAAGCCCCTACCTTGACTGTGAACCTTCCCATCTTCTAAAATAGATAAACTTTTTCCATCAAATACTAATTCATCTTGACCCCCAACTATATTTACATATCCAATACCAACTCTATTTTCTTCTGCTCTTTTTTCTAAAAGCTCTAATCTTTCTTTTTCTTTGTTTCTGCTAAATGGAGACGCATTTATATTTATAATATAGCTACATCCACTTTCACTTAAAGCCTTTGTACTCTCTTCGTTTTCCCATAGATCTTCACATATAGAGATCCCTACTTTAAAGCCTTCATAATTAGTAAGTAAATACTTACTTCCTTTATTAAAATATCTTTTTTCATCAAAAACACCATAGTTTGGCAAAGCGTTTTTTCTATAGTTTCCAACAATCTTTTTATCAGAAATCACTACGGCACTGTTATATAATCCCTCTTCAATATATCCTAAAATAACAGTAATATTTTCACACTCTTTGGCTATCTTTTCTATTGCTTCTTTATTCTCTTTAATAAACTCTTCTCTATACATAAGATCCTCTGGAGGATAACCACATACAGCAAGTTCACCAAATGCTAAAAGAGTTACTTTTTCTTTTTTTCCTTGTTGAATATAGTCAATAATCTTTTCTGTATTACTTTTAATATCCCCAACTTTAGGGTTTATTTGACCAAGTCCAACTCGAATATATTTTAAGTTTTTCATCAATTCTCCGATACAATTTTGATATTATAATAAAAAAATAACATGGTTTAAAATGCAAAATAATACTGAACAAATTATTGAAATTGTCATAGGCTATATCAACCCTCAAATGGTTTATGAACTTGTTTTTACTTTTATAGCTGTTTTGATTGTTGTTTATATCTTTAAAAGTGACATAGTTTCTGGTTCAGATAAAGAAAAAGTTGATAAAGCTGAAGAGGCTAGAAGACTAAAAGTTGAAGCTTTAAGACGTGCCAATGATAGAATTAGACAACAAAATGAATTAAGAAAAAATCTTCACTCAAAAGGAAGAGGGTAGGAGAATATCTACTCTCCTTTGATTTTCTTTTTCCACTCTTTTAGAGTTTTTTCAAATCCTGTCTCTTTATTTTCTACAAACTGTAGATCTTTCTCCAAATATTTTTGCTCCACCCATCCACCAAAATCATGAGGATATTTATATCCTACAACTCCTAGCTCTTTAGCACCGCTATAATGGCCATCTTTAAGGTAAGGAGGGATTTCCATTAGATCACCTCCGTTTATCGCTTGTACAGCCATATTTATAGCATTATAGGCACTATTTGACTTTGGAGAGTTGGCAAGATAGATAACACATTGTGAAAGTATAATTCTAGACTCTGGCCAACCAATCTCTTTTACTGCTTGATAAGTGCTATTAGCAATATTTAATGCATTAGGATTTGCATTTCCAATATCTTCACTAGCTAAAATTAAAAGTCTTCTTGCAATAAATCTTGGATCCTCTCCTCCAACAAATAGTCTTGCAAGATAATATACAGCTGCATTCTCATCACTTCCACGGATACTTTTAATTAAAGCAGAAGCTAAATTGTAATGGGTTTCACTCTCACTTGCTCCATCAGTTAGAGCAGTAGGTTTAACTTTTTTTGCATCTTCTAGGCTAATATCTCTTGTAAGCAATATTGTAAATTCTAAGTGATTTAGCATCGCTCTTACATCTCCACCTGAAGCCATTGAAAAATACTCTTTAGCCTTTTTAGAGATCTTGATCTCTAACTCTTTTTCTAGTTTGTCTAAATACTTTATTAGATCTGAAGAGTTAATCTTTTTAAATTCATACAAAAATCCTCTAGATCTAATAGCACCTGTTAGAGAAAAAAAAGGATTTTCTGTAGAAGCTCCAATAATTATTGCACGGTTTTCTTCCATGACAGGAAGGAGAACTTCTTGTTGATTTTTTGAAAGTCTGTGTACTTCATCGATAAAAACAAGAGGTTTTTCCAAAGCATTTTTATATTGATTGAAAATAGATCTTAACTCTTCTACTTTTATTGTTGTTGCATTTTTTTCATAAAAAGGAAGTTTTAATTCATTGGCAATTATTCTTGCCACTGTAGTTTTTCCACATCCTGGAGGTCCAAAGAAAAAAGAGTGGGGAACATTGTTCTGTTTTATAT